>CAKMZU010000043.1:0-4545 GCA_929200485.1 uncultured Gammaproteobacteria bacterium
ACATTGATTGCTGATTTGTTTTTAGGGATTAAATTTTGACCAAAATAAATCTTTCCATCTTCTCCTGCGCAATGCCGCTTCAATGTTTGCCAAACGGCTGGATCTTTGATGCCGGTTTCTGGATCAATGGTAGGAATGACACAGCGAGAACAGGGTTTAACTACCTCAAATAACTGATCACCAATGGTTATTTCATGCCAGTTATCTTCAGCAAAGGGCTCAATGCCTGAGACAACAATATTGGGCCTGAATCGCTCAATCGCTAATGGACTGCCAAAGTCTTCGCTTATCTTATCCAGCGATGCCTGATTAATTAGCAAGAGTGGGAATCCATCAGCAAGAGACACTTCGCGTTGCTCTTCATCATAGTCAGGATCTATGTGCCGAACACATTCTTCTGACTGATACACTAAGCGAACAGACTGCCCACAAATCGCTGAGAAGAATTCGGCTGCCTCCTGCCCCTGATCGACCAGCTCCAATTGATCATTCCAAACCGTTGATGATATTTTCTTACCTCTATTGCCAGCTTTCTTGAGCCGGTACTTATGATTAGAGTCAGGTGCTAACAACAAATAATCATCGCTATCGTGCATCAATTTTACTTGCGATAACTGATTTTTTTGACGTTGCGTGATGAACTTGCCCTTCTCATCGACCAACATAAAACGACGGTCTTCAATTGGTCCTTTCTGATCAAATGCCAAAGTCGGCACCTGAAAACCTTGAATAGATTTTATTGGGTAAACCCAACAACTTGATATCTTCATTTAACCATTCCTCAAAGAAACTGTGGGGTATCTACAGCATAAAATGAGAGAATACGATGAACAAATGTCATGAATTTACCTCTCCGAAAATCATTCAACAGATCCTTTACTAGCCGTTACATCCTCATTATTCCCATAGGTTTTTCTACAGGATGGGCATTTATTTTTTATTGGTCCTGAGCAGGGTTGGCAAACTATTGATGCCAAGCTAATATCTTTGCCTTCGCCATTGCAGCGATGACCATACAATGATTCTGCGTTTCCAGAGTTGCAAATCACACAATGCGTAGCTTCATCTGTCTCGTGATAATCAGCTTTAGCAATCATCCGTTCAAGATCCTCCGGATCAATTTTAATGAGAGGACCACCAATTTCGATTGGCTCTTCGCCTTGCGCCGAAGGTTCAGTTTGGTTTGATGTTTCTCTTAACAAATAAGGAGACACAAACGCCGTAAAATTCATATACCCAATTGAAGCAAATAAATCATGACAGAAAAGAGCACAAGTACCTTCCTGTGGAATAGATTCCTGCGATGAAGAAACAGTATCAGAACAATCTAGACAACCCGAAAAACTACTCCCGGTAGATGCCCAACAGGTTTTAAAAAATCCGCAACATTGCCATTCTGATTCTACGGGAACATTGTCCCCTCCCTGCTCTGAACCTGAAGCCATATCTCCGGCCATCGAAGGTTGAGTATGAATAATCACCCCACCCTCAGTTCTTGCCCTATCCGGTTCGAGTGATACTCTTTCATCTACTGAGTAAGAGAAAACTGAAACAAAAAAAAACAAAAAAGATAAAATAATCGCCATAAATAAACCTATATTTTCTTGAGCACTGACATGTCATAAACTGCCGCATCTATTACGCATTTTCGATTAGAGATTTACTCATTAGTTTCTCGTTGATTCGCCTGTTTATTCTAAAGTGATTCTCGCAGGTTCTTATAAAAGCCATCTAAAGATTGGAGCAATCCCTTGTTATTTGATGAGATTAAGGAATTTGACGATATCCGAAACATCAAATGGCCAAAACAATTCTCTGCCTTCAGCGTCTTTTAAAACAGGGATAGAAAGGCTATATAATTGTAGTGCTTTTTCATCATCTATCAGATCAACGTATAGTAATTGGATATCAGCCTCTTGATAATAGGCTAATACACTCTGAACCTTCTCTTTTGCTACTTCACACAAATGGCATCCATCAGTATGGTATAAAACCACATTCGTCATTAATAAATTCCCATTTCAATCGCACAAACCAAGGCTTCTGTTAACTCCTCCACTGCCTGAAAACTGTCTTCGTCAGGTTCACCATATAAAACTAAAGGTGGTTGCGCAGGTGTTGAATGTAATCCCTTCATTATTTTTTCAATTTGCAAGGCTGTCTGTGATCCGTCGTTGCCACAATCAATAATACAGCAATAGGATTTTGCCTGAACACCTAAACGCTCCGCAGGGTAAAATGTACGATCAAAAAAATCTTTCATACCCCCGGGTATTGATGCAAAATTTTCAGGCGTAATAAAAAGCACAAACGAAGCTGCAGCAAACTCATCAAACTCGCAATCAAAAGCCCTCCGCAAGGTAACGGAAACCGGGTTATCAGAAACCTGCGCTTGCTGTTTAGCCTTTTCATAGCATCGCAGTGCTAAAGACTGGTTTCGACCTGATTGACTGTGAAAAATAATCAATAAGCTCGGCATAAGAAAAGACTCCCAACTTGCGAATGTAAATTTAAACCGATGCTACCATTCAAACAGCCTATTCAAAACCCATATAAAAAAATGTTATCGCTTGAACAATCAAAATTATCAATCAAGGTATCAGCGAATTGACAAAATGCCTTCATGCTTTAGAGTGGTTTAGTACTTCTAGTCAAAACACATCTTGTTATTATCACAACCATCATGTTTCAACACAACGCCTCAAATGAAGTCGTTACTTCTTCTGTTTTTATTGATTATCTAATGTTCTATTTCCATTGGCTCAACAGATTATCGGCACTGACCAATTCAATCTGTTGTTCAAAACGAGGCAAAAGGGTTTTCATAACGGCCAATTGGGTTTCAACCGATGAACCCGTTACGCCGTCGGTGACCACAAGGGTTCGATAACACCGATCAACCGATGCCAATACGGTTGCCAGCACACAAAAATTGGTTTTTACTCCGGTAAAAATTAACGTATCAGGTTGCCGATTTTTCAGTAAGTTTACGAACGCCTGACTTTCAAAAGCTGAATAGGTATGTTTATCTACCACACTCACAGGAGGAATAAATCGTAATAGCGGTGCAACAATATCGAACATGGCTTTATCGATAGTTTCTAAATTATCGCTTACCCACTGTCGATAATTCTCTTGCCATACCGTCCGTGGTAACTCGTCTCTATTTCTATCAACAAATCGCGTAAATACCGTATTTTCAGGCTTATGGGCCGTAATGTTACTGACAACAGGAACAATTGATGAGAACTCTTCACAGTAGAATCTTCCCGGTTCAGCAAATATTCGTTGCATATCAATGGCAACATGAAGTGCATTATCCTCTATTGCACCAAAACGAACGTTATAATCAACCATCACAGCCCCCGACACTTGATCTTTGATATGGATTCGATGTTAGCCAGACAGAGAACTGATCTCCTCATCAATACAGAATTGAGGATAGCGGTATTTGAAGAAGTCTCTATTTGGCTCTCACTGTGTTTTTTTCGCAATGACTGTTAACACCGGCACATCCCAAATAATGGTCGAACCTCCCGCTGACCTGTCACATCAACAAAAGCACCGGCCAAATCTTTAATGAAGGAGTCAGCAAGCGCTGGTGAATCTGCAAAACGCCATTCATTACCCTTTAAAAGAAAATTGCCAAGGTACATTTCAACCGCTTTGATACTGTCAAATTGGCGTTGTTTAGAACAATCTCCATCGATTCAACCTCAAAACCTTCTTGTTTAAATAGTGCCTCATATTGTTCTGGTGTATAAAAGAAGCGCCGTTGAGTGAACCCTTCCATTGCCTTCTCATAGGCGGGTAATTTCATCACCTGATTTAAAGCAATCTTAAAGGGGCGCTGGGCATCTTTTTTTGGTGATATCACCAAAGCCAATCGACCGCCAGGCTTTAATGATTTATTCAGGCTAACCAAAATTTCTTTTTGTTTCTGGTTAGAAAACCAGTGCAGGAAATGGACACCGACAATCAAGTCAAAGGATGCATTATCAGGAATATCGAATTGCGCTGAATGAAAAAGTTTATGACTGTTGCCATGAACATTCCGTGCTTCTTCAAATACGGCTTGATTTGAATATAAACCCGTCAATTTAGCCTTAGGGTAATATTCCGACAGAACAGGTAATAGTGAGCTTCGTTTGAATCCGTACCCTAAATCCAGAATATGACTTTTATCCTGGTTATATTCAACAGCTGGCAATTTATCTAATACCAAAGGTGCATCAGACAATTGAGCAAATGAATGCCCATTAATACTGATAATGATAAATAACAGGCAGAAAAGAATAGTTTGCATCAAAACAACTCAAAAAATGAAATTATCCTCTTTTGAGCAATAGTCATCTGAGAAGTTTCGTCACCTTAAATTTTAGTGACTTTCACACTTTGCTTTGATTGTCGATGTCAGCTGTCACAGTGATTATTAACGCAAACAAAGCAAAGGCTTCTGAAAAATGAACATCCTACGAAATTGATTGTTTTAAATAGTCAATTTAAAGATTTTTTCCGCAAGAAATCGTGACCCCTCATCTTTTT
>CAKMZU010000043.1:4555-15460 GCA_929200485.1 uncultured Gammaproteobacteria bacterium
TGACGATATTCATTTTCATTAAAATTATCGCAGAATTGATTGACAAAAACGCCGTCACCTAAAATACCTTTATCGGAAAAATTGCCGGGACTATCCAGCTGGGTGTAAATGCTTGAATTTAAATAATATTTACCCTCTTCGAATTGACTCAGACAGTTAACAAGTGAGGCTAAGGTCATCTCTTCGTCTTTCTGATATTTTAAAGGGTTTACAATGAGCAATTCTTCAGCGACCGCCACCATAACTTGAGCACTTATTATAAATTTTTTATCTTTCATATCCGTAACAACGGATTTTATATCTATTTTTCCATCTTGATGCTTCCAGATATCCAGAAATGTTTTAGCTATTTTTTCTGGGTCGACCTCATCTACTGGACTGGAATTTTCTTGCTGCAAAACCATTTTTCTGCATGCAAAACCGAGATAAATAAGTAATTTAGGACACATTCTTAATTTGATTTCTTTCTCTTCTCTCTTTTCAAATACCTCTTGTAGAATCAAGAGACCTGACATTCCATATCGGTCTGGAGGACTCAATTCACTGTACTCCCTTTGCCACGGAAATGACTCACCTTCCGGAGCAACCTCTGGAAAAACACCAAAAGCAGACTGTATTAATAATATAAAAAATAAATAAACGGATCGCATAAAAAAACCTACCTACCAATAAAAACACTAACTTAATCTAATATGAAAGTGTTTAATGATATTTAGTTTCAATATTTATTTATTTTTAACCAGAAAATTAGAATCAACGGATCAGTGCTGTTATGGTTTTCTTCGCTCCGCCCATTACTCCGCCTCCTGAACTTATCGACAACAGGGCACACAAAAACAATAACTTAACAAATTAAATTTTTGTCTCGACAATGGAGGCCTGTTTAACTTGCGAAGATTAAAAAAAAGATTAAAAACATGAAATTAACCAGACAGTAAGAAGTCATAAAGATATTATTAACACTTTGGTTATACGTGATGAAAAATTTATTTTTTTTATCATTGCTCATTGTTTGCATTACTTGTAATAGTGCAATGTCTTGGCGTTTTTTCAGCCCCTTATATCTTTGGATGTTAGCTACTACTGCTTATTCAGGACTAGGAAAAAGCCAAGTTCCGGACTCATCTTACAATTGTATGATATTGAACTTCCAAAAGCCTCGTATCTTGGGCGATAGGCCCATTGCAGAATTGACATGTATATATAACCCCCTTGCTAAAGAATCTTCAGGCAAGGCTAAAATGAATATTACTGCTTATAATGAAAAAATTTATCAAAAATATTCAGCATATAAATCTGCAGAGGCTTGGATTGAGCGGAGTAGTGATAAGAAAGGATCCAAATGTGAAATTGGTGAAGAAAATAATGGTGTATCTGAAGCATTTGAAAATGCAAAAAAAAGGCATAAATTAGAGGTTTGTGTAAATAGATTGCGCACATATAATTGCGTAGATAAATTTGATTGCCACTTCGAAAAAAAATATAGTCGATATCATCGTGATGATCAGGATATTTATACTTTTGAATGTGATTATCATCCAAAGTGTAAAGACGCAAAACCTTCAAAAAATTATGTAATGAATATAGATGTGACGCTTGAACATGAAGATTACTTTACTAAACTACCTGCTGAAGAAATTGATAGAATTCTATATTCTGCCAGGCAGAACGCAACCACCAATTTTTTAGAAGAAAAATGCAAAGAGATCAAAAAAGTTAAAAAAGTTAAAAAAGTTAAAAAAGTTAAAAAAAGTAAAAAAAGTAAAAAAAGTAAAAAAAGTAAAGATCATCCGCATGATGAGTTTTAATATTTTTAAATAGCCACGAGTAATCATAAAACAGGTTAGAAGGATTGTTTCTTTATATAATAGGTCCCTCGAATTCCAGGAGGCCGTCAAATTTAAAATAAATGTTAGTTTTTCATTATATAAAAGAGATGTAAATTCTATATTTTCATCTCATCTCAGGCGGCCTCCTAACTTTGTTGTTCATAAACCGAGCGGTAATAGCTCTGTTGATTTAGCAGCTCATCAGGCGAACCTTTTTCGAGTATTTGCCCTTTGTCAATAACCAGGATGTCATCGCACATTCTGGTGGTATAAAGCCTGTGAGCAATCACAATAATCGTTTTTTTGCCTTTCAGCTCAGATATACAACGTAAAATGATTTGCTCTGACTCAACATCCAGTGCCGCTGTCGCCTCATCAAAAATGAGTACTGGCGGGTCTAATACCAAACTTCTTGCAATAGCAATACGTTGCTTCTGCCCACCCGATAATTGACCACCAAATTCACCCACCTGCGTATCTAAACCTTCAGGCAGACCCTCCAGCATCTTATCAACCCCTGTCAGCGTCAAAATCGATTGCAGCGCTTCATCGGAAATCGACGGCTTTGCGAGGACAATATTATCGCGAATCGTCCCATTAAACAGCAGGCTATCCTGCAAGACCACGCCCACCTTTTGTCTTAGGGCATTACTATCAGCCAGCTGAATGTCTAATCCATCAATACGGATTTGGCCATGTTGAGGGATAACCATTTTTTGCAATAATCTTGCAATACTCGATTTACCCGATCCTGACTCACCAACGATACCCACACAGGTCTTCGCAGGTATCTCGAATGAAAGCCCGGTTAACACTTCCGGGCTTGATAGGTGATAGCGAAAACATACTTGCACAAAAGACAAGCTGCCTTGCAGTTCAGGCAGCGCAGATTGGCCAAGATCTAATGCTCTTTCTGGCGTTTCATTAAGTATCAAACCCAGGCGCTCTATGGCCGTTTTACTTTGTTGTAAATCCTGCCAGAACTGCGCAAGCCGCAGTACAGGCAAAGTGACATGGGATGATAGCAAATTAAAGGCCACCAATTCGCCCACGCTTAGCTCACCATTCATCACCAACAAAGTGCCAAAATAAAGAATAAGAACGGTTGAAAGCTTAGAGACCAATACAATGAGATAGGCCGCATTTTGACCAAACAAGGTCACCCGCTTTTGACTGGTTAACGCAAGCGCCAAACGATCTTTCCATGAACGATTCAGTTGGTCTTCAATGCTACTGGATTTTATCAGCTCAACACCTGTCACAGACTCCGTTAAAAAACCATGATTATTGGCATTATGCTGGTAATTGACCTCCACACGCCGTTGAAAAAATGGGGCAAGCGCAAACCAGATAATAAATAGAAGCGTCAGCGTTCCCAGCGAAATCCAGGCTAATTGGCTTGCATAATAAAACATCACGACTAAAAAAATTCCGACAAACAGTAGATCAATCAACGACATTAATGCCGAGCTGGCTAAAAAATTACGCACCTGATCCATCTCTCTCAGTCTTGCAATCAGGTGGCCATTTTGATGCCTGCCAAAAAACGCCATGGGTAACTTAATCAAATGCGCATAGACATCCGACAGCATTTTAGTACTCATGCTACTCGATAGGTGAGCAAATAAAACGGAGCGAGCAAAATGCATTAAAGGGTCATAAAAGGCCATGACAAGAAGAACCACTGACAATACGGTTAGTGTATCCAGGGTTCGATTGGATAAAACATCATCGATCACCACTTGAAACACCTTTGGGGTCACCAAGGCAACAGCCTGAATGAGAAGCGATGCCCCCAAGATCCAATACAGGCTTGATTTATGACGGGCTATTAAAGGGAAGAATCTTGAAAAACCGAAGAGTTTTTGTCCTTTATCCGAATCTATTGCTTGTTGAAACAATAATAACTCGCTGGATGAATCTATCTGCTCAACGGGTATTTCAAGCGTTGATTGATCCTGCGGATTAATGACGATTAATGTCTTGTCAGCCAGTCTCTCTACATTAAAAAACTGCTCTTTGAAATAAATAACTGTCGGTACATCTTTGGATAATGACACATCAGAGAATGAAAAAGACGCTGTTTTAAAGCCTAACTCCTGCGCTAGCCGCATCAACTCATTGACTTGTATTTTCTCAAGCTTTGTCCCTCGAGCAAGCTGCAGCTGCTCAATCGATATAGACAAATCAAAATACTGAGCCACTTGATGCAATGCCAATAGCCCACTATCCGCTTCACAATGATAATCTGTTTTCGATACTTTGATATGGCTGCTTGTAGCAAGGTTATCCGGGTTTAATGCTTCCATGCTATTTTCTCTATTGTTGTCGGAATAACTATCGCTCTCTTACCGACTCCGTTTGATATTGCTCAAGGGGACTTAATAAATAACTGATCATTCGTCTTTTGCCTGTCAAAATGCTCGTCGATAACGTCATGCCAAGCGACAAGGGTAAATCCACAGCGTCTAATTCAAGACTGACACGCGCTGGAAAAAATAGCCCTTGCTCTTTGAGAGCAATGGCATCCTGAGCAATATAATCTACGCGCCCTTTTATAGCGCCATGACGAGTGTAAGGAAAACTTTCCACTTTCACATCAACCGCTTGCCCCACTTGAATAAACCCACGATCCTTACTTTTTATCAATATTTCAGCGACTAACATCTGCGTATCGGGCGCGATCATCATTATTTCCTGTAATGGCTCTATGACCATACCGCTATCCTTGATTTTCAAACCCTGAACGACTCCGCCAATGGGCGCTTTGATAATACGCGCGTCAATCGCTTCGTTAACTTTCGTCAGACTGGCCTGCAATTCTTTTAATGTCGCCTCTGCTTTTTGAAGATTTTGATAACGCTTCTCATGGAACTCTGCTTTGAATGCACTAACGCGAATAGAGGTATCCGACAGATTCGGCTGGTTACTATCACCCTGTGCCATTTTTAATCCGTCAATTTGCGTTTGATAATAATATTGCGATGTTCTAAGTCGATCTCGCGCTTGCGCTATTAATTTGGCCGATGCGTTTTGCGGTGGTTCAAACCCTGCTTCAGGGTCATCCAATGCCAATGCTTTTAATCGAGCGATATCTAATTGCGTATCCAGAATAAAATCATCCAGCATTTGCTTCTCAGCTAAATAGTCATCGTGATCTAATGTCATCAATGTTTGCCCTTGATTGACTTTATCGCCATTAACGACCGACACGTCAACAATCTCACCCATGACCGATGAACGTACCATTTGCGTCCCCGCTTTTGAAACAAGCTTACCTTCGGCAACCGCCACAATATCCATAGAAAAAAGGAAAGCCAGCAAAATGATCAAAAGCATCAGCAGACAAATAAACAGCCCCAAAAAACGCCCCATCACACTTGGCTGTTTGGCAATGATTGCTTGATGCTCGGGTAAAAAATCATTCTCAGGCGTGGATTGAATAATTTGAAATTTAAAAAACCGCAATGCTTCATCCCCCAGGCATGGCCCTTGTGATCGTCTGAACATTTACTTTTCAACAGAACCTACTGAAAAATTCAGTTGATTTTGAGATTCCCAAAGCGAGCGATACAAAGAGCCCGGCTGCTTAAACAACGACTCATGGCTGCCAGACTCGGCAACCTGCCCATCTTTTAACAAAAATATCTGATCAACCTGTTTGATACTCGAAAGCCTGTGGGCAATATAGATTTGTGTTGGCTGATAACCAAGCCCAGCGATTTGCTGCATCAAATCCGATTGTGTGCTTTCATCCAAAGCTGAGGTCGCCTCATCAAAAATCAGCACACTGGGTTGACTTAGTAAGGCTCTGGCAATCGCTATCCGCTGTTTTTGACCGCCAGAAAGCGAATGCCCTCCTTCCTCAACCAGCGTGTTATAACCTTCATCGAGGCCCAGAATAAATTCATGCGCGCGGGCAACTTTAGCCACCTCAATAATGTCATCTAAACTGGCTTTAGGTTTCAACAAGGCAATATTTTCTCGTATCGTTCGATTGAACAAAAACGTCTCTTGCGAGACCACCGCAAGCTGTTGCCGTAACTGGGTTAAGTCCCAATCCTCTATCGTTTGCTCATTGATGGTTAAACGACCAGACTCAGCCACATAGAGTTTTTGCAGCAGTTTAACCAAGGTACTTTTTCCCGAGCCTGATTCACCAATAATGGCAACTTGACTACCTGCTGTAATCGTCAAAGACAAGCCTTGTAAAATAAATGGCTGCTCAGCCTGATAACGGAAACTGACATTTTCCACCTCAAGGCCAAGTCCTGATTTCTCAGTGCTGTCTTTTTCATTACCTTCGTTTATATCCCCTCCGTCGATGCCACTGGGATTGGATTCAGGATGCGTATTCAAGACATCACCGATTTGCATTAAAGACACTTTGGTTTGCACAAAATCCCGCCACAGCTGCGTTAATTTTAATATTGGCTGCATGGCATGCTGCGCCATCATGTTAAAGGCAATGAGTTGCCCAATGGTTAATTCAACCGCAATCACCATCTTGGCGCCAAAATAAATCACACCCGCCAAGGCCATTTTTTGAAAAAGTTGTACCCAAAAATCTTGTGTGTGCATCAGTTTAGCGACATAAAAGTTGGCCAGCATTGTATCCCTGGCCTGATGCTCGAAGGTTTGCCCCATTGAACGTTCAACCGCATGCGCTTTAACCGTTTCGATATTGTTCACAGACTCGGTTAAAAACGCACTGTTAATCGCCGCTGCCTGATAAAGCATCATTAGTCGTGCCTGCAGCCTTGGCGTAATCATCCATACAACTAAAAAACACAAAGGAATGGTGGCTAAAACAATGGCCGCTAATAGTGGAGAATATAAAAACATCACGGCAAAAAAGACCCAAAGAAACAAGCAATCGAGAATCAATGTATTCGCCGCCCCTGTCATAAATTCCCGGATACTATTGAGCTGGCTTACCCGCATGACAGTCACCCCCACACTACGGGACTTGAAATAACCCAACGGCAATTTAAGCAAATGTTCATACAGCAAAGCGCCTAATTTAGCATCGATGCGTGTGCTGGTATGGGTAGATAAATATTGGCGAATAATGCTTAACAGATACTCTGTTATTACCACCATTGCCATCGCAATGCCGATAACGAACAAGGTGTCATAGGCTTGATTGACAATCACCTTATCCATGACCACCTGAAAAAACAGTGGTATGCAAAGTGCCAGGCATTGAATACACAATGCACTCACTAATAATTCACCAATAAAGTGTTTATAGGTTAAAAGATGCGGGATAAACCAACGTGCATTAAATCGAAATTGTGTTTTCTGCCCTTCCCTATCGACAACTTTCAGCGTTCTGCCTGTCAATGTATCGTTAAAATCATCCATAGACACTGTTTCAGGTATCGCTTGATCAAAGTGTTTGATTAATAAACGGTTATCGGTTTGCTGGAATACTAATACCCAATCCCCCTCGTGATTTTCTACCAATAAAGGTAATTGACCTTGAATGCGATGAAGCTTTTGATGCGTTTTAAACTCACACCGAACATCATCGGCTAACGCAAATTGCTTGAGCAACGCATCATCAGGTATTCCACTATCGATTGATTCAAGGCGTTTTTCGATTTCATCAGGTGCAATGGGTGTTTGTGCCTGCCTTAGCAGGCAATACCCCTGGATGATGCTTTGCTGACTTCGCGTAAGAGAGATCGCCACCTTTTCCCACTCTTTTTATGCAATTCACTGAGTGTAGAAGTTCTTTAAAAAACTACCAGTGAAGACGCAAAATAGCCCTGCCCTGAATCTTAAAAAAAATGCGTGTCATTAATACAGGGACTTGTGGTCATTGATGAAATTCAGTACATCAGTGCTCAAGTGGAGAGTTTATTTTTATTTCTATTTCTATTTCTATTTCTATTTCTCTTCGATTTTCTTACTTTGACTCCTTGTCCTTCGATTTTTCGTGCCTAGCCTCTTCAAAGAATGCTTTCTGTTGTTGGACCGCGCTTTGAAATGCTAAATTTGGGAAATGGCGTTCAAAAACTTCAGCATTACTTATACAAACCCTCTCTGATCTTTGTTCTTCATTTTTGTGATTATTAATATGGTAATACATTTTTCTAAGTGGGTCATCATCTCCTTCTGTTTTCTCCACGGACTGTCTAATCTGAAAACAAACAAGGCAAGTGTTTGCATCATCAACAAGCGTACCAACGTCAATCCTTTCTTTTGTCTCATCGATAGAACTTGGCATAGCAATAGCACCAACTTTTGAGGTTATGTCCTGAATTGCTGCAATATCTTTATCCACAAGGCTGTCTAACTGTTTTTCGGAAATTTTTTCATTGGGCTCTTGTGTTAACTGTAATTTATCATTTTGCGATTTCATAAGGAGATAATAATTTAAGTGATTTTCCAGATGCCAAGTGTAACCGCCACAACGTTTACTTCTATCCCTCCAGTTTGCTTGACATAAAGCGCACACGGTATTATTTCTACCATTCTCAAGCAAAGCTTGAAATGCATAGATTGATTTTACCTTTTTGTCATCTTTTTTCTTCAAGTCTTTCTTTAGCTCATGAACGGAACTGAAGCTAGCTAATACTGATAAAAACTTCGTAACTTGGGATTCTCTATTTTCAGGCTGATTTTTCACATGACTAACACCTGCCTGAGTATTGATTGTGAAAAAAAATACATATATAAAAATAAAATATTTCATGGAACTTAGTCTGCTTCAGCTTCACTTATATTCATACGATATCAAACATTAAAACAAGTTCCATATCTGGAGGGCATAGAATATTTAACCTGAGTTGCGCATAATAAAATTAAACTAACTTTATAAAAAATATGATCAATCTACCTATGGTTTTAATATATAAAGTGCGTATATTTTGATTGATTAGCACCTGTATTTGTAGAAGCAGATGATTTTTGTCAATGTTTTTTGTTCTAATGGGAGAAAAGCCTCCTGGAGAGCAAAAGAAATGTCAAACCAAGTCAGGAAAACTATCCTATAGCGAAATTATGACGATAATCATTTTGTTCCTTCAGTCTAGTTACAGGAATCTCAAGGCCTTCTACACACAGCATGTTTGTTTGATTTGCTCCAAAGCCTTTCCGGAGCTGGTTAGCTATTCACGCATGTCTAGTACTTCGATTCACAGCAGAAAAACTTATTGAAAAAAAACGAACAGGAGACAAAAAGACATCGGCCCTTACTTTCTTCATCGAGCAACCTAATGTTAGAATGGCAGTTTTTATAAAGATTCGACATGACCCAATTTCGCCCCTGTATCGACATCCACCAAGGCCAGGTTAAACAAATTGTCGGCGGCAGTTTGAATGACCAAGGTGCAGACACCAATTTTGTCAGTGAGCATGATGCGGCATGGTATGCATCGCTCTATAAAAAGCACCAGCTGACAGGTGGACATATCATAAGCTTAGGGCAAGGCAATCAAGCACAGGTTAAAATGGCACTAGGGGCCTATCCTGGCCATTTGCAATATGGTGGTGGTGTCACGCTTGATAATGCACTGAGCTATATAGACATGGGGGCATCGCATGTCATTGTGACCTCCTTTGTATTTGATGCTGATCAATTAAGTATCGAAAAAGTTAAACAACTCAGTCAGCTGGTTGGCAAAGATCGTTTAGTCTTGGATTTGAGTTGCAGACGTCAGAATGATAGCTGGTTTATTGCCACTAATCGCTGGCAGACCGTCACTCAAACGGCAATTAACGAAGAAAATCTCGCACGGCTGAGCCAATATTGCGATGAGTTTTTAATTCATGCAGCTGATGTCGAAGGCAAACAACAAGGTATAGATACGGCGTTAGTTACTTTGCTAAGTAAAATCACGGACACACCCTGCACCTACGCAGGTGGTGCAAAAAACCTGGATGACTTGACGCTGGTTGACTCGCTGTCTAACGGTAAAATTGATCTGACTATTGGCAGTGCATTGGATATTTTTGGCGGCCAAGGCATTACTTTGGATGAATGTCTGGCGTTTAATCGAGGCACTGTAGGTTAAGCTTAAGGGCACCTCTAATAACAAAAAGTAATTATATATCAGAACGGCGAATAACCAGCTCGCCATATTTACCTATATGGTTTGATACTTTTTCCCACGAATTGGATGCTCGCATCACACGAACACCTAAAACACCGGCTTTTTGAGCCGCTTCTATATCAGTATCGCTATCTCCGTAATAAACAGCCAGCTTAAGATCTTTTAGCCACTTTGCTTTACTGCCCCTCCCAAAGTCTGAGTCAGTAAAAATAACAGGATGAAGATTCTGGATATTAAAAGTCTCTTTAATCCAGTCATTGATAGAATAACCTTCATTCACGCAAGGCGTGAATGCTCTGGCAGTAATAAAGTAAATTTCATCTCCTCGAACCTGATGAAAAGCAATAAGTTGCTTGCCTATGCGCTTAGGTATTGAAAATTTGACTTCATCACAGTTCATTTTCTTAAAAATCAGGTCGTAATTGGCAAGAAATTTCAGCTCATCAAAAGATGGAATATTTTTTTCAACAATAGCTCCTGAAAAAAGTAAAGTGTCATCAACATCAAAACCAACCGAAATCGGCGGTTTATTCTTAAAAAGCATTTTTATATCATCCAGATCAATCCATTGAATCCCTTTAGGGTATTGATAAGCATTAATCGTTTCTGTTGACAAGCCTTCAAAAGACCAAGCCTGAAAATCAAAAAAGAATAAAACAGCCAAAATATAAAAAGATACAACCTTACACATTGCCTATTCCTAATGAAGAAAACTAGTGAGTTACTAAAAAGGGAAAATCATTCCTAAACAACTTGCTATGAGGTTTTGACTTGCAATATCTTGTTGTAAAAAGTCAATGAATAACGAAAAAATTCACAACCAAGGCAGTCTGTCTCAAGCTTAGGTAAAGCCATTTCTTTAAATGAATACCTGTGCTATTAATGCATATCACTGGAACCGACAAATAGAACCCCTGTCAATAAGCATTCTTTATTGTTAATTACCTCTAGTACTCTATTTCACAGCATTTGTCTGGTTCAGCAGTCACAGATTTTTCTGTGATAAGGCGCAG
>CAKMZU010000044.1:0-1436 GCA_929200485.1 uncultured Gammaproteobacteria bacterium
GTACTCTCCCTCTAGCTCAATGGCTGTTCCATGCCCTGCATTAAAGCCCGCCTGCGTTGCTGTCGGCGGATTATGCCAACTGTTAAAGGTCAAACGGCATGACCAGGTATGGGTAGTAATATCCTCTATCTTTCGGGCTTTTTTGTAATACATCTGGTATTTGGAATTGTAAAAATTTTCAGAATACAGCAGGTAATACCAGCCATCGCGATAAAAAAAACTGCTGGCCTCGGTAATCCCCTCGTCATAACGGAAATTGGGTGTTGTTTGCTGCACACGCTTGCCTGTTTTCAGATCAATTGAGGCTGTTGCGTTCCCCCCTGCGACAAACCAGGTATAGGATAGCCATGGCGTGCCTTTATTATCCACATACATATTCGAATCAATTCGCATATGATCACTAGTGGGCTTCTTACTCACCACCGGATGTGAGTGAACGCGCCATGTCGGATAATAAAAAAACAGTGGCGTACCAAAGTTTTTTGCGTAAAACAGGGTTGGCGCCAAATCCCAGCGCCTGGGTACCGATCGCAGCTCACCACAAGGCACATCGGTTAACGCATCAAACATCGCCGTGAAGGTTAGCCAGATTTCCCCATCCACTATCGCCAGATCAGGTGCCCAGATATCACAATAACGATGCCTGTGGCTTCGACCATAAAAATCAATCACCGATTTTCTAGGATTATAGGTTTGATAGAGCGAGACTTGCTTGACGAGATTGGGGTTGGGCTTTGCCATTTCGGCCTTAAAATCGGCCACTGTCATTCTAAAAATATCAATGGTATCCATCCTGCCGCCGGTGCCGGCAAAATAAATGTAATCGCCTGCCACTAGTGCATCCGGGTCAGCCATGCCCGCTTTGAGCAAGGTGGCTGCATTGGCCTTGATGGCAAGCAAAAGCAAGTAGGCAAACACAAGCCAAAGGCAATGCGTCACCCAATTTTTGCTCAACAAAAAGCATTTTATTCGCAAGGTAAAGGAGTGGTATTTAAGGGTAAAGCGCTTGAGCAGCCGTTGTTTAAGCCTGAGTAATATTGCCATAAAAATAAATATAGCAGCCTATCCAAAAGCCATAATTAAACTTTCATTAACAATATAAGTATTAATGGTCAACGCCATTGATACTTGACTCTATGTCTAAAATCTAAAAAATACCGTAAATCCGGTTGTTATTTTGATTGGAAAACAGTGTTAAAACATCCCAATCTTCGCTCAGGGCGCTACGATCTCAATTTTTAGGCACATTCAGAAAATGATGCCACCATATTAAAAATAGATAACTGAACTTTTTTACCTAATCTAAACCTTATTTTTATTTATTGAGTTTTCATACCTATTAACATGACCATTAACCGATTCAACAATAATGCATTTGCACAGATTTTTTTTGCTATTTTACTGTGTATTTCAGAATTGACCCTTGCCGTTCAACA
>CAKMZU010000044.1:1446-15457 GCA_929200485.1 uncultured Gammaproteobacteria bacterium
CCTCAAACAACCCGATGGCTTTTTTATTAACCCTGATTTAAATGACGTATTCATAAGTCAAAAAGCAAAGAGCAAAGAGCAAAGAGCAAAGAGCACGTTAATAAATGTTCCGAATATATGTCATACTCTACCCATACCATCGAATAGCAAAGAACAATGGGATTCATTAATTAAATCCGAATACCGATACCACGATAAAATACGAATTCAAACGGGTGAATTTACAGCAAAAAAGAACATAAAACGTGGCACTCTTATCGGCCATCTTCCCGGATATTTACTCGCTATAATATTTCAAGATAATTCTTTGAAAAATACTGATGACGACATACTTGCCATATTTCGAAACCAGCAGTTTGAAAATAACTTTCTTCTTGATAATTGCGCACCAACAATTCACCTAAAATCTCTTGATTATGCTATTCAGCTTATCCCTTTGGAATCCGGTCTACACCCTTTAAACCTTCTCAAATCATCAACCCACAATAGCAACCTGAGCTATCTATTAATGAAATCCGATGAAACAGCACCCCCTATAATTGCAGTAAGAACAACTAAAGAGATTTCCGCAGGCGAGAGTTTATTTATCGATAGATTATCAGGAAACCTTGATTGCTACATCCAAAATACAATAGATAACGAGAGAGAACTACAATCAGAAAAAAAATAAAAAAAATAGAAGAAACGCTACCAAAAAACCTACGAAAATATAAGAGGGATAATACAGATGAACGAATTAAACTGATTGAAAAGATTACAATGTGACTTGGCGATGCCACTCACTATCTCGCGGATTGATATTTTTAAACATATGCCTTGAACTTCAACACCTAATATTATTAATTACGCATAAGTATTGGTGGGTTATTTACAAAAATTCTTCGACAAGCCCAAGATAAATGCGTATAAAATCGAAAGAAATCAACTACATTAACTATTACCCTACTTTATTTTTTTTAATTTATCTTCGAGTGATTTTATCTTGCAATATAGATCTGAGTTTTTTTGGCGCTCTATAGTAATCTGCTCTCTCAGTGCTTTGCTATTCATACTATAATAATCTGAATTCATTTCATCCAATACGGCCAAAGAGGCGGTTGGGAAGTTATTATTCCTATCACTCACCTCAACCACATCAGACAACAGCTGCAAATAAAACTGATCAATAGTGACAAATCCCTGCGTTTTATCATCGATAGGTTGTTCATCTTCAAGGATAGGTAATGATTGTTCACTCGATACGGATTTAAGTTTTTGATACCCAAACAAAGAAAAGTCCAGATCATATATTTTATTCACCACATCTAATGACTCTTTTGTGTAGTAATCTAAACAAGTCACTGACTTAACCTCTGCTTCTTTATCAGATTTGTTGATCACCCCCAAAGATGAGCCAATATTCGCCCCCATAAACAGGCACACAAAATAAAAATCTTTATCGAGTGTTTCATACCGCCCGATAAAATCGGCTTTGCATTTATTGCCATGGTAAAAAAAATAATGCTGTGGGCAGAAGTGAATATAGTCATAATCGTATCGGGTTAGCGTCTCGTTCAGTTTCGATACAATAAACTCATCAAAATCTTCAGCGATTCTGCCAATTTTTTTGTTGTGCTGGTAAGCGGAATAGACTTTCTCATAGGGGTTACGAACGAACCCAAAAACAAAATAGTTATCTAACTTTTTAGTGATCTCACCGCGCAGCAAATGATCCTGCATCGTGACATGCGCTAAATCCAACACGCGGTTTAACTTTTCGTCAAATTGATACCCCCAAAACTTGCCATCGGCATCACCATATTCACTTAAGAATTGACGAATACTTGTGCCTGCAACTTTAGGGTTATGGATGAAAATAAACTGGTGCTTGTCTGATACAATCAATGCGAAAAATCCAAGACTAATTTACCCAAGGGTTAGACTGATGCAAAGCCATTGTGTTCAACACAATCTGATTTTTTCCTGTAACAATCAAGTCTGCCTAATGGTATTTAACCATAAAAACCAACAACCTTTGTTTTATAGGGCGTCAGGCACCCACAGAGAAAGTATTTGGATTGATTTTCTCCTAACCTGCATCCTTCGACGAGCTCAGGATGAGTGGGGGGAAGTATTATGGCTCAGGATGAGTGGGGGGGAATTATTATGGCTCAGGATGAGTGGAGTTGATTATATCAATAAACGCTTCCGTTCATCCTAGGTCCTGAGCTAGTCGAAGGGTCGCAGGATGCTAAAACATTAAGCTGTAGCGTTTTTTTCAAAGACCCGAGTTGATCAATGATTACTAAATCGCCCTGCTGCGGTAAAACCTATTAACCGTTAAGTTGTCTATATTTTCTTCCCCGCTACGAGTTACGCCAAGCCAATATGAAACTCGCTATAATTATTACCTCGTATAACAGGCATGATAATTTAATTGCGTTTACCAAACTCATCAAACAATCACTGCTTAGCCATGCAAAATATTCTCAATGCATTCATTTATTTATTATTAATAACGGCGAGCCGATTCCTTTAAAGAGCTCCGCTTCCGTTTCAATTATCACTAACCAAAACTTCGGTGGCTCAGGCGGCTTTGCAAGAGGGTTATACGAAGCATCGAAAGACCCATCTTTCACCCATTGTCTATTTATGGATGATGACGCGGGGTGTGATGTTGACACAATAGAACAGACTTTTTTAACGCTTAAACATTCTCAAACACCAAACTTGTCGATTGCTGGTTGCATGATTAACGAAGATGAGCCTGATATCATTTATGAATCAGGCGCTCAAGTTAGGTATTTCGGTTTAAAATGCCTACCTAATAAAGCTGTTCAACCCTCCCGAGAGGTTATCGATTATGGCGGCTGGTGGTTTTATGCCTTCCCAATATCTTATACCGATCACTACCCTTTCCCCTTTTTTGTTAGATACGATGATATATTATTTGGTGTAATGAATAGGAGGCATTTAAAACAATCGTTTGAAGATATCTGCTGCATCCAACCTGCATTCAATACCAAATTCTGCCCTTTTTTACATTACCTCGTTTCACGCAATAAATTTATCATTGGCGCTTACACCGCCCCCATACGCGCGAGCATTTTCTTACGATTATTCTTTCTCCATCAGGTGATATATTTTACGTTTTGCTATCGATACGAAAGTGCCAGAGCAGTAATCGAAGGGTTTAAGGATGGCCTAAAAGGGTCACAATTTTGGGTAGATAATATTGAATGTATTGAACCGCGGGAACGAATTGCGAAACTCACCATTAATGAAGAATATCAATACAGCATTGAAGATCTCACAAATTACTCTATTGACAGCATTAAAGCAGTTAAAGACGGGCCATTTAAGAAAGCGGTTAGAGCACTAACATTTAATAGTCATTTATTACCTAGCGCTTTCTTTAAAAAATCTACAAGAATGACTTCTGGTCGTTTTAAATACCCAACGCGTCATGCTTTTTTACAAAAACAGATTATTTATGCGTCACCAAATAACGATAAATTGATGCTTCTAAAACACAGTAAAAAAGACTGCTTTAAGATTTTGGGATCGGCCTGCTGGTTGCTTTTTAAAACGAGCTTTTCGCTTCATGAGGTTTTACAACAATACCGCAAGGATATTCCTTACCTTACTTCTGAATCGTTTTGGGAGAGGCAGTTTTCTAAATCAGAGGGGTTTGAAAAAAAAACATCTGCCGACAAACCCTATAACAAAAGAAAATGAGTCACTTATTTCGGGTATCCATCCCAGGAATCTCTGATTACGAATCCTTTACATTGTGGGCACACAAATGATTTTTCAAAACAAATTTTTGCGGCATTAGAAAGATTTTTAACACTCTTTGGATATTTTCCTACGGATTGAAGGTCAAAGATACAACAATACTTCTTTGTGCTTCGATTTACGTCTTTTTTCCTGTTGCCAGAGAAATTTCTATTTACGCTGTCAGAACAGCAACAATGCTAACAAACCAACCCATCATTCGCGTACCTCATCAATCACCTGAAGAGACTCAATCAATATGATTAAACATCGCTACTTTTCATTTTTGATCACATTCGTTCTACTCCTTAATCTGCTGCCACCTTTTATTGTGACAGCCAGTTCAGGCATTACTGAGATTCAGAACAACGGCCTGTTTACCTTGAGACTGCTGAAAGAAGCCAATCCGGAATATGACCAAAACGTAGGCATTGCACCTCATAGCATTACAACAGTACTCGGAATGCTGCTGGCGGGTTCTGGGGGTACAACTCACCAGGAAATACACATGCAAGGCTGTTTCAAAAAGGGAGATACGGAAACTCACAAGGAATTGTCTCTATTAAATAGACAAATGGAAGAAACGAATTCGACATCAAAGCAGACGCTCGCTATGGCAAATGGTTTATTCATCAGCAACCAGAATGGCCACACAATTGAGCCCGACTACGAAGAAACCTTAATTGATTATTATGACGGAGAAATCTTCGAAGCAAAAGGCCACAATACCCTTAATGAAATTAATGGCTGGGTAAATAAAAAAACCCACGAAAAGATCCCAAAAATGCTAGACAGCCTCTCTCCCACATCAGTTTGTGTACTTTTAAATGCCTTTTATTTTAAAGGTATATGGGAAACACCATTCGACAACAGACAAACAAGACAAGATAGATTTAATACATTACAAGGGGGAAATATAGAAACACCTTTTATGCAATACGAAGGCGAGTTAAGAACTGCCGAATCGACTCAATACCAGGCCGTATCGATACCCTTCAAAGATAGCTTGTCCATGGCTGTTGTCCTTCCGAAAGAGGGGATTAGCTTATCACAGGTGGAAGAACAGCTAGAAAAAGGATCCCTTCAATGTGTATTAAACGATCTCGCCAAATCTCACCCTAGCAAGATAGACCTGAAATTACCGAAATGGACACAATCCTTTGATTACAACCTCGTCCCAATATTAAAAAAAATGGGTATAAATAAAGTCTTCGAACCCGATGCTGACTTGACTAAGATGAGCAGCCAAAAAGGGATATGTGTCACTGATGTCAAGCATAAAACTTATATAGATATCAATGAGGAAGGCGCAGAGGCTGCCGCTGCAACCTCTGGTGAAATAAATGAAGCCTATATAGTCCCTCAACCGTTTTATGTTAATAAGCCTTTCTTATATTATATCGTTGACAATGAGAATGGTTGCATACATTTTGCAGGGCGTACCGTTAACCCTCAAGAAACTCAATGATAAGGAGGGTATGGCATCGATAAACGCAGCTTTTTGACTTGCTGCAATAATAAAAAAAGCAACCTTTGGATGGCACTGAAAATAGTTCTGTGCCACCCGGTTTTTATGCAGTTTTCATATTGCCTGATTGTAGTGGGATGGCTATTTGCGCTGACGAAAAATCAATAAACCCAGCAAAAAAGCAACAACGCCATAATTAATCGAGCCAATAATTCGACCAACCTCCACAGGCGTATCATCTTCGCGTTTTTTGACTTCAAGGCCTATCACTATCGGGTCATGGTCACTCGAACGATAGGCATCAGGCGCAGCATAGGTATCAATCGATTGATAAGGCTGACCATTGGCCTCGGTTTGATAATCCATCAAGCTATCCTCTAACGAATTAATATGCCAGGCATCAACACTCACCACTTTCTCAAGCAGTTTTTGATCAGCTAATGCGTGATCCAAACTACCTAAAAAACCACCGTAGGTATAAGAAAAAGGCTTTTCTTCTGTTGATTTATCAGTGTATTTCAAATTAACAAAACCTGCCTGCTCAAACGCTTTTATAGGATCTTCTTTGCTATACGCATTGATGTCACCCAAAATCAGGGTGGCATCGGAGGGAACCTGTGTCGGGTTAGTTGCCAAAAATTCCGTTAAGCCTTGAGCGGCGCGGGTTCGCATCACATTACAATTACCCTGGCCATCATCTCCTTCATTGCGTTCATCACAGGCGCTGCCTTTCGATTTAAAATGATTCACTGCCACCGTGAAGCTAAAGCCATTCATAGAGAAGGTTTGAATAATGCTCGGGCGGTTTTTATCCGTATTAAACAACACTCCCTGATCATCTGATGGTGAATTTGAACTATCAAGCATTACCGCATCACCTTTCAGCAACAACTTCTCTGGGCGATATAACAATCCTGCGGTTATTTGATCATCACCCACTTTTGTAACAT
The DNA here is from genome assembly GCA_929200485.1 of uncultured Gammaproteobacteria bacterium. Lineage (GTDB taxonomy): Bacteria > Pseudomonadota > Gammaproteobacteria > Pseudomonadales > DT-91 > CAKMZU01. The sequence goes on from CAKMZU010000044.1 coordinate 7,621, forward strand.
TTTCAGGTTGAATGAATTGGTAAGCTTTCTCAGGTGCCTGCTTTGCATTTAATGCCGCCAGCAATGACGCAATGGCACTGCCTTGACCAAAGCCATCATTTTCTAGCTCCATCAAACCGACAATATCTGCATCCATGGCAATGATAGCTGTGACTATCTTCGCCTCCTGCATCTTAAAGGCTTGCGCTGTTTTCGCTCCGCGAGAGGTAGGGAACCCGCCACCTTGACCATCACCATTAAAATAATTAAGCACATTCATGCCTGCAATCACCAGGTTAGCATCTTGATGCACCTGGGGATCTGCAGTACGGGGTTTAACATCGGTAATGGCCAGCGTATCGGGTATTAACGTGAAGAAATAATCACGACCATGCATGACGCCAACCAACTGATTAACTTTTTGACCAATACGCAGAGGGTTAGTTGTTGAAAACCCAGCATCCGTTGGAAATGGAATAAATTCAGGATAATTAGCTGAAACACTGTCGCCAACGAGCAGGTAATCATTCACTTTGGCTGATAACGCGGCATGGTACTCTGGCGATAATGGGTCTGCGATTTCAGTGGGTTGATAGTGTAATTGGCGCGAAACTGCAAACTCGCCATAATTACCCAACCCATAGCCTCGGCCATATAAATCGCTTACCACCCAATCTTGTTCAGAATGCACAAGCATGCCTTCTAACTGCTCAAATCCTAAAGGCGATGCAGGCAAACTCAGTGCCACAGGATCAGGCATTGGATTATTGGATGAACACAGTGAAAGCGCAGTAATATTTTTTAACTGAGTTACTCTCTTGTATTCATCAACCGTCGCCGTTAATCGGATTTTATCGCCAGTATTAACATCCTGTGCTTGATAGAAAACAAATACCCCTTCGGAGGTTTTGCCATTGGCATCCTGATCATCCGTTTCTTCCTGCAGCCAAAAACCTCGATACTGCTGAGAATATTTGCCATTGGGCAATATACCGCCTTGCAAATCCTTCGTGACGATGGCCTCAACTGTCACCTGTTGGCCTAAAAGCGGGCTGGCATCGCTTTGCATGTCAGTCACTTCACCCTGAATTTGGCTAATCAAGGTCGCAGGAGAGCCACAGTTTTCTGCCACTGGTGGTGCAAATTGTGCTGAATCACATGTGTTTGCCACACCCGGTGTGGGCGAGAACTGCTGGTAACTCGCTGTATTCCGGCTGCCGCCAACGCCATTGGTGCATCGCTGATTGGAGTGATCGGCAGCGCTCCCTGCACCGCCCTCATTCACTTGAGGTTGACCGGGATTTAACAAGACTAACAAACCGGCATCATCGGCATCATTGGTATCATAAACCAGCGCATCTAAAAGATTTGTTGTCGTGATAGCAGTCCCTGATGGGAAGTCTGCGCTATCGGCCTGATAGAGAGCCACGGCATCAGCCCCATTTTGAATGCTAAAACTGCCACTGACATCTAAATCACAGTGAGTGACGGTATTTGCATCGCCACAAAGAACAAAAAATCCTGTGTTGTTCGCTGAATAACCATCCAGAGCCTGCACAAAATAGCTCTGATCGTTACTGCCATTATAAAAAACGAGGCTATAACCATCTAACGACGTATTACCCACTCCGCCATCATAGAGCTCAATAAATTCTGCCGTATCGGCACCTGGGTTATCAGCATCCACTTCATTAATAACCCAATTGGCATGACTCATTAACGCTGTAGATGAAAAAATCGCTGTAAATAAAAAAGAGAGAGATTTGAGTGTCATTGTTAGTCTCTTGTCATCCTTTAGTGCAGGGGAAGTAGACACATTTTCTGATACAACAATGACAAACAAATGAAATTAAAAATACCTCTGTATAACAATTACTAAAGGTATTAGCGTGAACTGTGAACTCAGTTGAACGCGGATGTTAATTGATATTAATATTCCCATAAGTTTTCGCATACCTATTATAGGCACCCTTCGACAGGCTCAGGGTGAGCGGTTAGGTCACCTGCGAATGCTTACGCCAGTATTAATAACAGCTTCATGGGGGGGGGTCAAAGGTATTATTTATGCATTGACGATGTCGCTAACTCAACAGCGCCATGAAGCCAGCGCTCAACATTATAATCCACAGGCTTGCCTTTCTTTGTTTTTCGGATACGGTCGATCGATAACGCAGGCATCGCTGCATTCACCTCCAGGAGTTCTGCGTTCAACTCACCAAGGGTATCCACTTTAATTCGGCAATCTTCACTGACCGCTTCTAAACCAAAATGTTGTGTTTGCAATCTTGTGATCGAGTCATTCAGATCGAAATCTAAAACCCCTTTAAATTGATCAGCGCAAAGATAAATATTTTCAATTAACACTGGGCGATTATCCAAACAGCGCCTGCGAACGATATGGTAAACGGAACTGCCTTTTTCCAGCCCTAATGCATCACGGATATGGTTTCTCGCTTTGATCTTTTTGGCAGAAATCAACTCCGTCTGCGGTGCTTTTTTTTGTGACTTAGCCAATTCAATAAAATTCACTTTATGCGCAGGATCAATCACTAGTCGAGAAGATGACAAAAACCAACCTTTCCGATTCAAACGATAAATGAATCCTTCAGACTCCAGCCGAAATAATGCCTCTCGAATAGTAATTCGACTGGAATCAAAATCTTGCTGCAATTGCCTCTCAGAAGGCAGCCGACCGTTACTAGCAATCGATTTGTTTTTCTTTAACGCGATAAAATAGGCGTAAAGCGATTCATAAATGACCGACATAAATTGAGTTATCCATCTGATTCACGAATATTTAAGCGCATTCTAATTTGAAACTATTCCAGGTTAACGTTCGAATAGTCAAGGTATCATCTAATGTAGATCAATCGTTAAGCGATTACAGAAAAAAATCTGCTCGATAACTTTTTCGATCAACGCAGGATCTATGGTCATTCCTTTACCGGCCAACGCAGTCACACAATGAAATCCATCACGGCAGGTTGTAGTTAGCATTCCATCCGCATGATCAAGATACCATCCCAACCAAAGTTTAGTAATTTCGTTAGACTCTATATTAACTACTTTGTTCGCATAACTTAACATGATTTCATTGATTTTCGTATCAACAAAAAAAACACCTTCCCGGATACTATCTATCGGATAATATTGATGGCTGTCGCCAATAGTGATTTCACCGTTGCCATGGTGCTTAAACAATACGTGAATACCGTTGTTTTGGCGCTGGGCCTCTTCTTTGGTGATTACCGTCCTGGTGAAGGATGGACAAGGTGAAAACTGCCGATACCAATGCATTGACCGCTCGCCTAACTCACGGAAAAAGCCCATTTGTTGACCCGAGGGAACCAGTGAACCAAAGTTTCGAACACTTGCATGTTTGATACCTGATTCTGCCTCAAGCAATAAGACGTTTCTCCCTTTCCGGGAAGTAAAATAAGCCCCCGTTAACCCAACAACACCACCACCAATGATAATCAGATCATAGGGTTGATTGAGTTTCATGACAGGCCTTTATATCCATTAGACGATGTCGAGAATGCTATTTTCTGTTTAGTGAGCGTCCAATGAAAATAGCTCATGCTCATTAACAAAAAAGCAGCGCCAACAATTGAAAATGTTAGACTCAAATCAACAATAAAATCGACCCAATCTAATTGAACGTTTGATAATGCCCGGTAAAGCATGATAACCACACTGCCTAAATAACCGCTGCTATCGGCGATATACATCAAAAACCCTGCATTGCCTAATGTCGGTGTGGCTGCCATCAACCGGTCAAATAGCAGACAATTAAACGGCATAAACCCCGCATAAATCCCCATTTGCAAAAGCGTCATCCATAAAAGGCCGCTCATATAATCCAACTGAAATGCTATGGTTGATAATGCAATAGTAATGAAACCTAGAAGCGCTAACGTGCTGTTTAAATGCAGCGCAATCAAATTATTTTTAATAAACATAAGCCCGAGCATCAACACCATAACAGCAACGGTTACCGGCAAAATCGTTGATGTGTAGACAATCGATGAAGACTCATAACCTAACCTTGTGAATATCTCAGGTGAAAAATTATCAATAAATTCTCTAAGGCTGGTAAAAATGACATAACTGGCCACAAGCAATAACAAGCCAAACCAATAAGTGCCGAAAAAATTTAACCGCTCAGAAAAATTCATGGTGATACGTGATTGACGTAACGCCTGATCTTCCTTTGTGGGTTGTGGTGAACAACTCAATGCGAAAACGGAGATTAACAACAGAGGCAAAAATAAAAACCCCATGGCTGCTGGCATCCAAACATCGGGAATTTGCCACTCAAGTAATAAATACCGGCCTATCGATTTCACTACACCGGATGAAAAAATAAGGCTGACGCCTAAAATAACCCCTAACGCTTCACTGACACGCCTCCCTTCCAAATACGCAAATACCAACCCCCAAATAAAACCTAAAGGTAGGCCATTAAAAAAGATTGCCAGAATATTCCAGGGCGTTGGAATCAGCGCGAAGGCTATTAGAGCGAGTTGTGCAATGCCCATCATGATCAGTATGGTTTGAATACGTTTATTAGCGGGCATCTCGGCGATTAATTTAATGCCGATAAATTTGGATAGCGCATAACCTATGACCTGCGTGATGACCAACAGGGTTTTATAATCTAAAGAGAATATCAGCTGATCAACCGATGAATAGGTTGCAGCAGAAAACGGCTTGCGGGATGCGTACATGCTGAAATACGTCATCATGGCCGCCATGCCAACAAACATGACCATAACGGCACTATGAGAATCGGCCAAACGGTTTTGTATTTGCTGTTTTGTTTGTGCAATTCGTTGCATAAGATTTTTTTATTGTTATTTGTGAACAAAATCCTTCGACTTTTCGTCCCTTCGACTAGCTCAGGGCGAAGAGCTCAGGATGAGCGGAGAGATGGTCACTACCGTTCATGATGAACAGCGACCGATACCGTTCATGACGAACAGCGACCGATATCGCTCGTCCCGATTCCGTCGAAGGGTGATTTTTATTCGGCAGCTGCATTAAACAACCGCCTGAACACCCTTCAATGAGTCATTAGAAAACGTCGTAACTAACACCTAACTGAAAACGCGGGCCGTAGTATTCAACTTGGTCAGGACGCTTTTCATTGCCTGTGTAGAATTTCATTGGCTCGTTATTTAAGTTGTTCGCTTCGAAGTACACCAGCATCGAATCAGTTACATTGTATTGCGCACTGAAATCCAGACTCATGTAATCGCCATAGAAGGTATCACTATTCGCATCCGTACCATGTTCCATGATGTATTCATCTTTGTAGTTCATGGCAATACGCGCTGCAAACGTACTGTTGTCATAATAGAACATCAGGTTTGCCAGGTGATTCGCTTGACGAGGAACCGCCGCACTTTCACGTTCAGCAAATGTCATTTTCGAATCCGTGAAGGTGTAGTTAAACCGAGCACCAAAATCACTTAGCACAGGGCTAATAAATCCGAAGCGGTGATCAACGGTAAATTCTGCACCGGCTAACCATGAGTTAAAACCATTGACAGGTTTATTATGCTTCACACTGCCACCACGATAATCAATGGTCGACGTTTGCTGGAAAATTGGATCTTGAATGTATTTATAGAAAATCCCCGCAGAGATGATGCCGACTTCATCAAAATACCTGGAATAAATTACATCAAGGTTATTTGAGTAAGTGGGGTTAAGTGCCGGGTTACCTTCAAAGAGTTCTTCATCATGCTCTGAATAGCTGGAACCAGGCTGAATATCACCAAAATCAGGGCGGGCAAAGCTGCGAGTTAATGCCAAACGGACATTTTGCAAGTCATCCAACGCATATTTGAAGTGCAACGATGGTAACCAGGACAGGTAGGCGGTTGTATCCCTGACAACACTGACAGCACCGTCAGCGTCTGCACCCCCAACCTGTTCATACTTATAGCCTTTTAACTCGGTTTTTGTATGCTCAAGTCGAAGACCTGCATTCATGCTCAACTGATCGGTTAATGTTGCATCAGCCATCCAGTAAATGCCTGTATGTTGCTCACGAAGATCAAAATTACGACCAATGGCCTTACCATTAGAAATTAGCGCTGACTCACCTTCATCAAGATCAAAATTGTCTTTATTTTTATTCCAGAAATCCTTCATAGTCTCTACATCAGCGACCTGCCCAAGATCACCGGTGTAATCCATCGTTAATTCATTCAGGAAATCATCTTTGCCTGGTTGATCACTTAGTGAAAATTGATCAAGCGTTGGGGTTTCACCGCCACGATCTTCATTCCATGTATAGAACTCATCCGAGAAGCTGGCATGACGCTCTTTATCACGGAACTTAACACCTGTCGAAATGGTTAAATCGTTAGTTAATTCATGACTAAAATCAAGACTGGCTACAATGTTATCTTTTTCAGTAATATCAACTTTATATAAATTGAAGTCTGCAATAGGCATACTCGATGGATCGTAGGTAAAGCCATCCGGTACATGGGTGCTAATGGCTTTATGTGAATCTGTGCCACCATCAATGATGTTATTGGCGCGATAACCTTTTTCAGTTTCTTCAAGCCCTTCGAATTGAACCCCATCTTGCTTAAACTTCGCGACAAAATAAGCCTTGTCATCTCCATTAGGAATGTCACCATAGTAAAAACGGTTTTGATAATGCGCAAGATTCCATTTCAATTCTGATTTGTCGCCGATATTGTGCTTACCGCCAATATCACCGCCGAACATTTCAGTGATTAATTCATTATAGATGTGCTGTATTTCAATTCGCCCGCCTTTTTCAGGACTGTATTTATCAAAGCGGTAACGATGCTTGTAATGGATTTCTGTATCTGAAAGTGTTCCATACATGGCACGACCATAGACCTGATCGCCATTATCCAGATTATATTCAAACCCTGTGTTAGCACCATAGGTATCTCGCTCACCAATGTAATCACGAAGTTCAAGACGCTTGATACCATAATCATCACGACGGGTTTCAAAGTTATCCGTTGCCCATTTACGGTTCCATCCAGTTAGGTTCACGATATAGCCCAACTTGCCATCCATCACACGGTCGCCGTAAAGTGCACTCCAATTATAGCCCCAATCATCCGCTTTCGAATTGTAGTTTGTGCCTACGCCTAGTTTTAAGGTTTGCTCAGTCGGTGCGGTTTTAGTAATAAAATTAACATTACCGCCAATAGCATCACCTTCCATATCGGCAGTTAACGCCTTGTTTACCTCTACCATTTCGATTAAGTCGGTCGGAAAGAAGTCAAACGCCGTGGCTCGGGTTGTCGTTTCTTCTTCAGCCGTTGGGATACGATTGCCATTAATAGTCGCTGAGTTCCACTGGGAAGGTAAACCACGAACGGCAACAAAACGGCCTTCACCCTGATCGCGCTCAATAGAGACACCCGGCACACGTTGAACGGCTTCCGCAGCATTACGATCTGGCAATTTACCAATGCCATCTTGAGAAATGACATCTTTAATGTTGCTGGCATTCTTCTTCATATTTAAAGCACGCATCTCGCCACGAACCATTGCGCCGACAATCTCGACTTCTTCAAGATTCTCTGAACTGTTTAATAACAACGATCCTAACGCACTTTTTTCGTTTTCAATCGTGATTGGGATAATCGTATCCTGATAGCCCATGTAAGTGATCTTCAGCTGATAGCTGCCTTTCTCGATGCCTTTGATCGTAAATTGACCATTGTTATCAGCTGTCGCGCTAATATTTTGATCAACCACTTCAACTTTCGCACCCGGTAAAATACCGAAGCTATCTTCAACAACCCCTGTAACTGTTGCCGCTTGAGTTATCACACCTTGCGTGAGCGCTAAG
>CAKMZU010000045.1 GCA_929200485.1 uncultured Gammaproteobacteria bacterium
TGCATATATAGCAGACTATAGTGGTTCAGGTGCTATTTACCAGTGCGAAGTTGATTCAAAAAAAGGTGCGTTGATAAGTTGTAAAGATACTCATGCTGATCATATCAACACTCCTAGCGCACTTTACGTGAATGAATCAGAAACACGAGCATTTATTGTAAATTATGGCGGTAATTCAGTGACTCAATGTACTGTAAATCCACAAACCGGGAAATTTTCCCAATGTTCAAATACAGGCGCAAAAGGTCTTGAAGTTCCAACTTCCATGAAGATATTCCCATCCTTCTCTATCGACTGGGGTTATGGTACTGGTCTATAGGGAGGTTAAATAGGACATTCAGCAAAGCTCACTGATTTGATCAGTGGCTTGCTGATGATTCTGGTCAGAAAAACACACTTTCTTAAGCGCTAACCCATCAAGCTGAAAGATGCTCTTGCTGATTCATCCACCAATGGTTAATGGGTGCATATCACTGTCCAGCAGTTAATCAGGCTAATGGACATCTTTCAATACATCCATTAAATGAACTAAGTGGGGTTAACTGGTTCTATATGAAGTCTACCTAACTTGTGGAGAGCTGAAATAGTGATGAAAAAAAATAACGTTTTCATGATGGTGTTTATTTTCCTAGTTTTATCTCTTAACTTATCGGGGTGTAATCGTGGAGGTTGGGGGAAGTAGTAGCGGTTCCGTGGTGACGACAGATCAAGGCAAGAAGACAGATCAAAGTAAGACAACAGATCAAGGCAAGACAACAGATCAAGGCAAGACAACAGATCAAGGCAAGACGACTCAAGGCAAGACGACTCAAGGCAAGACGGCAGGTCAAGGCGCAACATCTGGCAAAAAACTCACTCCAGCTAAAGTTTTACCGCCTGTTAAACCAACAACAACCACAGAATCAACAATGAGTGGAATCAAGTTTACGCAATTCAAAGGCTATTACAGGTTGCCCGACACACCAAAAATGGAGATTGTTAAATCATCCGGTGCAGGCCTTACTTTTTATGCCGATGGCAGTATAACTGCTGATAAAGAATTGGAGTTAAGGGTCATAGAAGATTGGGAAAAAAAGGAACCGGAAGCCTTTAAAGATCCTTCAAAATATGATAGTGGCAAAAAACGTGGTGATTTCATCACATTCGATACATCCAAAGTTAATTTGAAAGGTATCACCCCTATTGCAGGTAAATTGAAGCCAGAACAGTTACCTTTTAAGAAAAGCCCAAGTACAGGTGAGATATTCCCTACCTTTATTATCTATAGTGCTAAGACAGGTAATCGAGAGATATACTTTATGTTTTGGAAACAATCTCATGATGATGATACTGAGGCAACTCAAATACTGGGCATAGGAAAGAGAGCGACGACTAAAACGAGCGTGACACTCAAAGGAGTCATAGAAGACCAGACACGCCAAATTGATAATAATGAAAGTACCGATATTTCATTAGATTACAATGATAAGCGCTTTACACTGGCTATTCGACCTGAAAATAAAACTCATGGGCTTATTATTGCGCCTAAAGACAAAAACGTAACCATTAGACTACTGGAAGATCATAGCTCTGACAATTTGGCGACCGTTACAAATTATCAGGATAGTTCTCAAAAACAAAATCTTAAAAATTTAGTGGCGAAGCCAATAGATTTCAATAAAAAACCAGTCCTTCAAAAAGGCGACGTGAAAATTAACCCTTTTGTATACAATCTTGGTACTGAGTATCTGCCGAACTACAGCCTTTATAGTATGCAGGTCGATAATAAGGTTCTGCTATTTCAATTTTATAAAAGAAAACTTTCATCAGACCCTAAAAAATCTGATTTATATATAAGGATAGTAAAGTGAGGGTGAAATAAAGCAAAATGCCCGGGATGAGGTTGTTAGCGTCTAATAGGTTCCTTGGGATGGTGAGTTCTGAGGTTGGTCTAGTCACTATCAGTAAGGTGGTGACTAGCATCTAAATGCGAGTGGCAAGCGCGGTCAGTTGGCGGTAAGGTGTTCGCCTTATCCCTTCTCAAGAATTATGCTCCGAATGCTAAAAACCATGGTAATTATCGAAGGTTAACGTTCAAGGCAATATAGGCTGCTCAACCGCTAACCCATCAAGCTGAAAGATAAGCCATTGCGGATTCCAATCCACCGATGGTTAATGGGTACATTTGTTTATCAACGAGCTTTTGGCAGATGTCGATCGATTGCGTCCAGCCCCACTCTTCTTCGGGCGTTGGATTTAGCCACACCACTTTATCAAAGTGCTTGGTTAACTTTTCAAACCAGTAAACGCCCGATTGCTCATTCCAGTGCTCCACGCTGCCACCGGGTTGGAGTATTTCATAGGGTGACATCGATGCATCACCAATAAATATCACCTTATAGTCTTTGCTGAATTTCTGGATCACATCTAAAAGCTGCGTTCGCTCGCTGTTTCGTCGGTAGCCGTTTTTCCAAATCGTCTCATAGATAAAATTATGAAAATAATAGTATTCCATGTGCTTGAATTCTGACCGTGCCGCACTAAATAACTGCTCACACAATCGAATAAATGGGTCCATCGAACCACCGACATCAAAAAACAAAAGCACCTTAACGGCGTTGTGGCGCTCTGGGCGCATTTTTAAATCAAGAAAGCCTGCGTTATTCGCCGTTGAGCGGATGGTATCCGGTAGATCCAGTTCTTCCGTCAGGCCTGTCCGTGCAAACTTACGCAGGCGTTTTAGTGCCATGGCAATGTTTCTTGTGCCGACCTGAACACTGTCATCCAAATCTTTAAAGTCGCGCTGATCCCAGACCTTAACGGCTTTTTTGTTTTGCCCATTGGGGCCAACGCGAATACCTTCGGGGTGATAGCCTTGCTGCCCAAAGGGTGATGTGCCGCCGGTGCCTATCCATTTATTGCCACCTTCATGCTTTTCTTTTTGTTCAGCTAAACGCTCTTTAAATTGCTTGATCAACTCCTCCAAACTGCCAAGGGATTGCATCTGCGCTTTTTCAGCCTCACTTAGCTGCTTTTCAAAGGTCTTTCTCATCCATTCATCGGGAATCATGGCTTCAAGCAGGCCGTCAAGGTCTTCAATTTCATTAAAAAACCGCCCGAAAGCCTGGTCAAACTTATCAAAAAACTTTTCGTCTTTAACCAAAATGGCGCGGCTTAACTGATAAAACCCATCCATATCCGCAAACACCAAATCCTTGGAGAGCGCATTCAACAAGTCCAAAAATTCCCGAATAGTGACAGGAACGCCCGCTTCCTTTAAACCAAAAAAGAAATTGACCAGCATGTTCAGCCCTTTATATTTTTATTAACGTTGGGTTCGACGGTGCATAAACGCAAGCCGTTCCAGTAATTGAACATCCTGCTCGTTTTTCATCAGTGCACCATATAGAGGCGGAATCGCATTTTTATTATCGCGGTCTTTTAAAATTTCATCAGGAATATCATCCGACATCAACAATTTTAACCAGTCAATCAGCTCAGAGGTTGACGGTTTCTTTTTCAATCCCGGGATATCTCGTACATCAAAGAAGACATCTAACGCATCCTGAACCAGATCTTTTTTAATCGATGGGTAGTGCACCTCAATAATGGCCTGCATGGTTTCGCGTTCAGGGAATTTAATGTAGTGGAAAAAACAACGACGTAAAAACGCATCCGGCAGCTCTTTTTCATTATTACTGGTGATAATTACGATAGGACGGTGCTTTGCCTTAATGATTTCATCGGTTTCATAGACATGAAACTCCATTTTATCGATTTCAACCAATAGATCATTAGGGAATTCAATATCGGCTTTATCGATTTCATCGATTAATAACACCACTTGCTCATCAGCGCTGAATGCTTCCCAAAGCTTACCTTTGTTTATGTAATTACCAATATCTTTAACTTTTTCGTCACCGAGCTGTGAGTCACGAAGACGCGAGACAGCGTCATATTCATAAAGCCCCTGCTGTGCTTTGGTGGTGGATTTGATATGCCACTGAATCAGACGTTTTCCCAAACCCTTGGCCAATTCCTCTGCCAACAGGGTTTTACCTGTACCCGGCTCACCTTTTATCAGTAAGGGTTTTTGCAGGGTAACCGCCGCATTAACTGCCATTTGCAGGTCTTCTGTTGCGACGTATTGATCAGTGCCCTTAAAGCTCATGGTTGCCTCTTTTATTATTTACTGTGGTATTTGTGTAGATTTAAGTTCTTACAGTTTAGGGTGTTTATGCAGCGGATTGATGTGACATCGGCATTCCACTGTGAAATCTAAATTGTGGATCTGGGCTGAGTATGGCGTTTCTTTCAATTTCTCTAAAAAAATCTATTCGATCAGAAATATCGCTTTGTGTATATTTCTTTGCCAAGTCTAAATAGTCTTCAAAGTGCCGCGCTTCTGACTGCAAGAGCGAAGTATAAAATTTAGTCAGCTCTGCATCAAGTAAAGGTGCCAGGTGGTAAAAACGCTCACAGGATCTGGCTTCAATAAACGCTCCGACAATCATCGAATCGACGAACTTATCAGGCTCTTGTTTTCTAACTTCTGCTTGAAGTAACCCAGCATACCGACTAGGTTTGAGTGCTTTATAGGCAATCTCACGTTTGTTTAATATTTTTAACACGCGCTCAAAGTGAATAAGCTCCTCACGGGCAAGTTTTGACATCGATAATAGTAAATCGGTTTTACTGGGATAGCGATTCATCATGATGACCGCGTTTCGAGCGGCACATTGCTCTAGATAACAATGATTTATCAATAAGATAGGAATGTTTTTGCAGGCAGTTTCTAGCCAGGAATCCGGCGTTTTACAGCCTAAAAAATCAAAAACAGGTTGGCAGTCGATCAAAATAAACTCGTTGAAGCATTTAAAAGCGGCTAATTTACTCGATCTAGCGGTTGTTCTCAATCTGTGCATGCTAAAAATGGCGAAATCATGCGTAAATAAGGGGTATCGGATGATAAAAATAATTAGCTTATAGCTTGCTAAATAGGTATCGCACGAGCTTAAGGAGCGGTTACTGATGCTTGAACTTTTAGTAACCATTTGACTCTTCTTTATATGATGATGATCTGTAAAAGCATTGAGCGCATGCTCAGGGGATCACGGGTGATGAATATTTTATTCATCACCCTGATGACAGCCATCAATTTGTCTTATTCAGTCCCTATTCCCAATGATTTAGCCGATAAAATCAAAACGATCTATTGCCGATATTGGATTGAAGTCATGAAAAGTAAACATAATAGCACTATGGGATGTAACGAAAACGGCATCTTAGAAGAAAAAGAACAAAAAATTGCTAGTGAAGCAGCAGAAAGAGCTTATAAAGACATAAGAGATGTTGCTTTTAAAAAGGGGATTAAGAAGGTGATTGAATGGATTAAAGATGATCTTGACACTTGGATTAAATTATTAACGAGAAAAGAAGGCATCATTAAATGTAACCCGGAAAATCGGGCTGAACTTATAAACCTCTTCTCTCAGCAATTCGCCGATTTAGATCAATATCTGCACAGGCATTCCCAATCTAAGCCAGCCAAAAGTTAGAGGGAAGTTAATATGCATGGTTAGGTAGACAATTGCTAGAAACATCTAAAAAAGAGCAATATGGTTAAATTGATAAGGGGTTAACTTAAATTCTTGACACTCAATAATTGACTTAAGAAGCTCAGTTTTTTTAGTTTTTAATGCTTTTGAGAGTGATTCTGGATAAGTATATGAATATTCATATTTATTTTTAATAATACACGTTAATGTTACCGGTACCCCTATCCCTACCCCAACGGCCGTAGCACCTTCTTGAGACTGACTTATGTGCTCCTCCAGATCCGATTCAAGTACGAATACAAGGCTTTTTATATTCACTGATTCTTCAACCTTTGCATTACCGGAAAGTATATTTTTCGCTTTCTGTATATCGTCATAATTTTGAAAGTATAAACCCGACAATAAAAAACCCTTCTGTGCTATTTGTTTTAGATCTTCTGATTCTCCTGTAAGGATTCTTCCTTTCTTTGGATTTGCTACTGTAGAAGTAAATGAGCTCATATATATTGAGCAAAATAAAAATACCGTCATCGTTTTTGTCAAATTCATGGTTTGTACTTTTCAATAAAATAGTAATTGCAACAGTTCAACGTGAATACTATTTTAAGATCATAAACCTGAATAATTGTTCATTAATATAAAAAATAACAATGCTCATAATGGGCAACCGACAAGGCATAAAATGCCTCATCTATTTCTTCACAAATGACTTTAAGAGATAGATCTTTCTTATTGGCTTTTATCGAGAATCCAAATGCTTCTGGATCGTTAATAGTGCTGGCACCTGCCTTTAATAAGGCAAACACCTGGCAGTAATGATCACGGTGCTCGGAGAAGCGTATGGCATGTGCTTTAAGTGTTTGCTCAAGCCGCTCACTGTCGTAAACCACGCAGTAATTCTGAACAATGGTTGAGAGCAACTCGCCTAGACGGTGTTCGATAACTAGCTTCTGTGAGTTTTCGTAACGGTTCCAGTCAATGACTTCATGAGCAAAGCGCTTGCAGCCTCGGCAAACCTTTCCTCCCAATGCGGTTGAACAGACTCCGATACAAGGTGTCTTAACACTGATAATTTCTTTATTGTTCAAATGAAAGATACTGTTGTTGATTATGTAAGTTTTATGATGGTTGTGGATGAGATTTTAGCAGTAAAAATTATCCTCTGAGAAATCTTTATTTCACTATGTTCAAAAACTGACCAAAGTGAGTCATTAGTGTTTATAACAAAAATCGCGTATAATGCGCCCGCTTTGTTGCAGGTAATGAATTAAGCATTCCAGCAACCCAAGCCTCTGGTTACAACCATGACGCTGTAAAAATAGTATAACGAGGAGATACCCCAGTGCTAGAAGCCTATCGTGCCCATGTTGCAGAACGTGCCGAACAGGATATTCCGCCAAAACCCCTTTCTGCCGAGCAAGTGGCTGAGTTAGTCGAATTGCTCAAGAATCCACCAGCGGGTGAAGAAGAATTTCTTTTATCACTGATTGCTGACCGTGTACCGCCAGGTGTCGATGAAGCCGCTTATGTCAAGGCAGGTTTTTTATCTGCTATTGTCAAAGGTGAAGCGACTTCCCCATTAGTTAATAAACTTGATGCCGTTAAATTATTAGGCAACATGCATGGTGGCTATAATATTGCTACCCTTATTGATCTTCTTGACGATGCTGAATTACAAACTCAAGCTGGCGAAGAATTAAAGCATACCTTATTAATGTTTGATGCTTTCCATGATGTAGAAGAAAAAGCCAAAGCGGGTAATGAAATCGCTAAAGGCGTTATGCAAAGCTGGGCGGACGCGGAGTGGTTCACCAACCGCGACGCAGTAGCAGAAAGCATCAAAGTTGCTGTGTTTAAAGTCACGGGTGAAACCAATACTGATGATTTATCCCCTGCGCCAGACGCCTGGAGTCGCCCTGATATTCCATTGCATGCACGTGCTATGTATAAAATGCCACGTGAAGGGTTAACACCAGAAGAAGCTGGCGTTACCGGTTGCATGAGCCAAATCAAAGAAGTGCAGGATAAAGGCATACCTGTAGCGTTTGTTGGTGATGTTGTCGGTACGGGTTCTTCGCGTAAATCGGCCACTAACTCCGTGCTTTGGTTCTTCGGAGAAGACCTTAATGGCGTACCTAACAAAAAAGGCGGCGGCATTTGTATTGGCGGTAAAGTCGCTCCAATTTTCTATAACACCATGGAAGATGCAGGCGCATTAGTTTTTGAAGCCCCTGTTGATGATTTGAACATGGGTGATGTCATTGAAATTCGCCCTTATGAAGGCAAAATTCTTTCAGAATCTGGCGATGTCATTAGCGAATTTGCATTAAAGTCTGATGTGCTTTTAGATGAAGTCCAAGCCGGCGGGCGAATTAATTTAATCATTGGTCGCGGATTAACCACAAAAGCACGCGAGTCACTAGATTTGCCTGAAAGCGACCTATTCAGAAAACCACAAGCTCCTGAAAGCTCCAGCAAAGGTTTTTCGCTTGGTCAGAAAATGGTAGGTAAAGCCTGTGGCGTTGAAGGTATTCGTCCGGGCACTTACTGCGAACCCAAAATGACCACCGTTGGCTCTCAAGATACCACAGGCCCCATGACGCGTGATGAACTAAAAGACCTTGCTTGTCTTGGCTTCTCAGCTGATTTGGTTATGCAGTCATTCTGTCACACTGCAGCGTATCCAAAGCCTGTTGATATCGATACTCAACATACACTGCCTGATTTTATTAAAAACCGTGGGGGTGTTTCGCTTAAGCCCGGTGATGGGATCATTCACTCTTGGTTAAACCGTATGCTATTGCCTGATACTGTCGGCACAGGTGGTGACTCGCATACGCGCTTCCCCATGGGTATTTCATTCCCGGCGGGTTCTGGTTTGGTTGCTTTTGCAGCAGCGACGGGCGTTATGCCATTGGATATGCCTGAATCTGTACTGGTTCGCTTTAAAGGCGAAATGCAGCCTGGCATCACTTTACGTGATCTTGTCCATGCCATCCCTTATCAAGCAATCAAAGACGGCTTGTTAACCGTTGAGAAAAAAGGCAAGAAGAACATCTTCTCTGGCCGTATTCTTGAGATTGAAGGTCTAAAAGGTTTAACCATCGAACAGGCGTTTGAATTATCTGATGCGTCCGCTGAGCGTTCAGCTGCAGGTTGTACTATCGCGCTAGATCAAGATAAATTGGTCGAGTATATGCGCTCTAACGTCACCTTGCTTCGTTCAATGATTGCTGATGGCTATGGCGATATCCGTACGCTTGAGCGTCGCGCACGCAAGATGGAAGACTGGCTGGCTAATCCTGAGTTGATGGAAGCTGATGCAGATGCCGAATACGCTGCAGTTATCGAAATCGACCTTGATGCAATTAAAGAGCCAATCGTTTGCTGTCCGAATGATCCTGATGATGCAAAAACTTTATCCGATGTTGCCGGTGATAACGTTGATGAAGTCTTCATCGGTTCTTGTATGACTAACATTGGTCACTTCCGTGCGGCGGGTAAATTATTAGACGCGCATTCTGGTGGATTAAATACAAGATTGTGGCTATCTCCTCCAACGAAGATGGATGAGCATCAATTGATGGAAGAAGGGTTCTATAATATTTTCGGCCGAGCCGGTGCGAGAATGGAGATGCCGGGCTGTTCACTGTGCATGGGCAACCAGGCACGTGTTGCACCGAATAGCACAGTATTATCAACCTCGACGCGTAACTTCCCTAACCGCTTAGGTGATGGTGCCAATGTTTATCTAACCTCTGCTGAGCTAGCTTCAGTTGGCGCAATTTTAGGTAAATTGCCGACTGCTGCTGAATATGCTGAGTATGCCAACAAGTTAGATACCATGTCTGATGATATTTACCGTTATTTGAACTTCGATCAAATTGCTGAGTTCCAGAAAAGTGCGGAAGATGGCGCTAAAATCGCAGCGGTTCAAATCGACGCGGCCTAATAAGTTTAATCACAATCAATAATTGCAAATAGGCAATTATTTATTTACTGATCCAAGCCCGCATTCGCGGGCTTTTTTCAAGTTTAGTTTTTGTACAACGTTTTATATGCTAAATATCAACGTATAAATAATGGTGTTTTCCAGAAAATTTAAACGAAAAGTTAATCATTCATCGATAGTATAAAGACTGAAGAGTGCTCTTTTAAGCTTTTGAAATGCTGCTTCTAATACAGTTAAATGCAATTCAAGTTCCTCTACTCTTGATTTATTCTGGTAATACTTCCTTAAGCTCTTTTCAATGCCCTCACGATATTCATCAATTTTTGTATATTGCTGATCGTAGGTTTTAAATTTATTAGCTTCATACAAATTGGATGCCATTGTATTTATTTTTTCTTCTGACTCTTTGCTTAGTGGTTGTCCTTCCTGCAGAGAGCATTCTTTGAAGAAGTTATAATAATCATTCAATTCTAGAAATCCGCCATAAGTTGTGTTTGCAAGCATTATCAAAGTAAAAAAACGTATAAAGTTCAGGTACATGACAGATACATCACAAATAAAATGGCAAGCGAATTTAAAAAACAAATCGAACATTACTACACACGAATTTTCGTGTGTGACATGCAAAAAATCACAAAGTTCCGGTAATAATATAATCCGTTGATAATTATTTAAGATGCTGCATTAGAGTGGCAATATAGTTTATCAGCTTTATCTAATTTAAAATCTGAATGAATTTTATTTTTTTACTATTATCAATAGATGCGAGAAATTGCTAGTTTTCTTCTGCTAATGTTTACAACTTATTTGGGGTGTACCCATGCATATTGTTATTCTGGATTATGGCACCCTTAAAACCGGCAATATTGAGCCATTAAAAGGTATTGCCAAGCGATTAGATTTGTTCGAGAGCACGTCAGAAGATGAGCTGATCGAGAGAATCAGTGCATGCGATATCATCATCAGCAATAAAGTACACCTGACTGCAAAAGCATTGGAACATACGAATGCGAAGCTGATTTGTGTTGCAGCAACAGGTTATAACAATATAGATATTAATGCTGCAACAAAATTGAACATCGCTGTCAGCAATGTTGCCGATTATTCAACGATGAGTGTTGTCCAGCATACCTTTGCTTTGATGTTTAACATCCTGGGGAATACACATCGTTATGTTTCGACAAATGAGCGTGAACGATGGAAAGAATCTGAACACTTTTGCCTTATTAACTACCCTATTCAAGAAGTATTCAATAAAACCTTGGCAATTATTGGTGTGGGTGATATTGGCCTGGCAGTAAAAAAAACAGCGGAATCTTTTGGGATGAACGTCATTCTTGCCGAACGTAAAGGGCATCCGGCAAGGGATGGCCGTGTAGCCTTTCAAGAAGCCATCAAGGATGCGGATATCATTAGTATTCACTGTCCGTTAACACCCGAAACCCATCATTTATTTTCTGATACGGAATTTAACCAATTAAAGAAAACGGCTGTGATTCTAAATGTAGCACGCGGCCCTATTATTGATGAATCTGCACTTTTCGATGCACTTACACAAAAGAAAATTGCCGGTGCAGCTACAGATGTTTTAAGCCAAGAGCCCCCAGATGATAGTAACCCCCTGCTCGCCTATCAAGGCAAAAACCTTCTCATAACACCCCATATTGCATGGGCAAGCCATGAATCCGTTTCACGTTTGATAGTTGAAATGAAGGAGAATATTCTTGCATTCAGGCAAGGTATAGAGCGAAACAGAATTTGTTAAAAAACAGATAAAGCGAGGATTAAATGGTAAAAATAGGCATTGGCATTTCTTAAATATTAAACACGCCATTTTAAACGGCAATTAATTGCTTAATGTATCAACAGCTACCAAGAGTGAGCATTGGTATTACAACATCCGTTACTTCAAAATACATCCTGAAAAACTCAATCGCCAAATAAAAAAGGCTGCACTATGGCAGCCCTTTAAACGTAGTGGAGATTAGTGAACTTCAACCAATTGAACCGTACCATCATCTAAGACTTCATGCATCTGATTGGATGGCTCTTCCAAAAATTGCACCAAGACAAAGCATGCTGCTGCTGCACCTGCAATCACCATAAAGAAGGTTGAGGCATCAACAAACGAATATACGGTTAAGAAGGTTACCCCACCAACATTACCATAAGCGCCTACCATCCCTGCGATTTGACCTGTCATTCGACGCTTAACGAGTGGAACCATAGCGAATACAGCCCCTTCACCTGACTGCACAAAGAAGGAGCAGAGCATAACGGCAGCCACCGCTAGAGGAATTGCCCAGGCGCTGGTAATTTGAGAAAGGATCAAATAACCCACCGTTAAACCAGCGATCAATACCAATAAGGTCTTCTTGCGCCCTAGTTTATCTGAAAGATAGCCGCCTGTAGGTCGAGCAGCTAGGTTCATTAAGGCAAATGCGCCGCCAAGAAGGCCTGCTTTAACAGGGCTTAGATCAAAGGTTTCCATGAAGAATGCAGGCAACATTGAAACAACAGCTAATTCTGAACCGAAGGTAACAAAGTAAGACCAGTCAAGAATAGCCACTTGCTTGAATTTATATTTATCCATCTCATGAATAGGCTTGCTTAAACGTTCTTTGTTAACGCTCCAGATTTGGAAGAATTGATAAACAAATAGAATAAACAGAACGACCCAAAGAATAGTGGCAGTCGTTTCCGTTAACAGACCAACACCTGCTGGAGAAAGCTTCCAGGTCAGCACTGCAAGCGCTATATACATAGGGACATTCATTGCGATGTATAGCCAAAAATCTTTTTTACTTGAAACTTCTAAACCACCGGTCTTTTTAGGCTTGAAGTAGGTTGCACCTTTTGGGGTGTTCCGCGCACGAATCATAAAAATAATGCCGTAAACAAAAGCAACACAACCTGTGGTTGCAATGGCGTAACGCCAGGCATCAGCACCGGCTGCATCAGCATATAAATAAGTCGCTACTGCGGGTAATGTCCAGGCTGCAGCAGCTGAGCCAAAGTTACCCCAACCACCATAAACGCCTTCAGCAAGACCTACCGTTTTGGCTGGAAACCACTCGCTCACCATACGAATTCCGATAACAAAGCCGGCACCAATAAAGCCACACAGAAATCGGAAAAGAGCAAGCTGCTCGTAGGTTTGCGAAAATGCAAAACCGAAACATAAGAAAGCAGAGATCATTAACAAAAAGCTGTAGACCATGCGCGGTCCAAATTTATCGACAAGCATCCCTATAATGATTCGTGCAGGAATGGTTAACGCGACGTTTAAAATTAATAGGGCTTTCCATTGTGCATTAGTCATATCGAACGCAGCCATAATAAATGGCTTCATCGGCGCGTGGGAGAACCACATGACAAAGGTTAGAAAGAAAGCAAACCATGATAGGTGCAATGTGCGGATCGAAGGATTCGACAAATTCAATAAATTCAGTTTTGGATTACTCATTGTGCTACTGTTGTCCAAGGTTAACGTTTAATGCTCCTAGAGAATAAAGCACAAATCATGCCACAATTTAAATACCCTCAAAAGGTTAAATTATCAATATGAACTAATTTTATAGCGCGAATCATCGTCATTTATTTTAAAGCAATAATATGACTCGTCCAGCACTTAAGCGGCTTGAACAGAAACTCTTCAACGATACAGTATCTTCACAAACTCATACCGAGCCTTATTATTATATTTTTTTCCTTTTTTGCCCTTTTTCCCTTCGGGCTGCCCTCCTTTCCCTTCTATTTCTCATCAGAAGAATCGTCAGAATGAAGTTGATAAGGCGGATTTTTGAATTATTCACCCATATCCAACTTAACATTATCACCACCATCATCATCATCAACTGCTCGTTCATATCGAGCCGTTGGTGTAGCTTCTAAATCTTTAAAACAAAGCTTTTTCTGCTTGTGGCAACAATAAACCGTACATATAGTACCTGCTAATACTAATGCTGAAAACCCAGCTACTATTGCTATTTTAATATTTTGACTGTAGCCATTTTCATCATCATCGTCCTGAGCGGCAATAGTTGTAGATATCCCGTTATATAGATCCGTATAAACTGTAGATGCCGCGTCAGTTACTAAACCCGTAGCATATGCAAAGGTATCCCTAAGCATTTCTGTTGCTGAAACAGAGGTAGGATGCTCATCTGCAGGATAGGTTCCAGATGAACTATGCACATATGTAGTATTAGTAGGCGCACTGTCTAAAGTAGACTTATTAGTACTTAATGCACTTACTACAGTTGATACCAATAAACCCTTGATTGTTGTTGGAGTACTCATAATGGTATCAGCCCATGTGGTTGGCTTGGCATATGGACAAAGGGAAGAGGTAGTGAAGGTAGCCGCCGTAGAGTTAGCTGTAGAATTTCTTGCCAAATCTACCTCAATTTCTTTAGCAGACTCACTTAGAGTTTCTAACTTTTCATTACAGCCTTTGATGCCTTTGGCTGAAATGATCTCTGCTGCTTGTACAGGAGTAATCGAACATTTCCTAACTGCTTTAAGACAATTATCATATTTTCCACAGTTATTTTCAGCACAAGAATAGAAATCCCTCTCGAGCTCAAACGTTTTATTCTTCACCCCTACACAACTTTCAACAAATCTAGTTGTATCCTCTAAGCAACACCGTACAGACTTTTTAGGCATAGCCCAACAAGGATCATCAAAAGCATACACCCCAAGTGAGCCAAAATAAAAAACAGAAAAAAAAATAGTAAAAAAAAACGACTTAAAAAAAACAGAATCAAAACAAACTTCTTTAGAATACATAAAAAGTACCAGGCGTTTATAATCCTCAAACTATATAGATGCAATTAGGTATGCATTTGTTCAAATAAATTACAACAAACAATTCGCCAATCCTCTGAAAGTTTTGGTCTTCAAGCGGTAACCGTTCATTTTAAGACGTCATTTACAAGTCATTCAAATGAGATATCATAGGGCTTTGAGAGAATAAATCCTTCATCGCTCGGGGGTTAGTTCATCGACGCAAGAAACGGGATGAGTACTAATGCGCTGCAACACATCAACCCGCCAAGTGTATGGATTAACACCATGCAGCCTACAGGTTGCCAGCAGGCTTTGTATAACGCCTGCATGTTCAGCACCAATTTCTGCCCAACAGAAAAGCCAATTTTTTCGCCCCATAGCAATGTTGCGAATCGATGGCTCAAGATGATTGGTATCGACAGGCACATCAGGCTCACTTAAGAATACTTGCAAGCTTTCTTCGCGATTTAGTGCGTATTCAAGTGCTCTTGATAATGGATTTGTGTTCACTAAATCCATTCGATGACACGCTTCTTTGCACCAGTTAAAAAGCGCTTCAACCAAAGGTTTGGTGTATTGTGAACGATAGTCTGCTTTTTTCTGACCTTCGATAACGGTACCTGCTCACCCAAACAAAGTGGTACTCAATCTTGTACTTGATTTGTGAACCATAGCGATATTTCATGATCACATCATAAAGCCAACGGTTAACTTAAAGCTACCCGGGGGTTTAACCTTATCTTTCGGACGAATAAATTCCATATTCGATGAACTTTGAAGTTTATCGGAACTCTATACTCCATAATAAGGCTGATCGAATGGATAGAGATTTTCAGGCAGCAAATGCTTCTTTAGCAAGTGACATACATGAATCTCAAAACGATGAATCTCAAAACGATAGGACTTCAAACGAGGATTTTGCTGACCAGGTGGTACGTAAAGTATTTGAAACGTATTCAGGCAGCAAAGGCTTCTTACAATAAATGACATCACTACTGTCCGGTCTAGATCCAAATCTTGCTGAAATTGGCGTGCTTTGAGTTTGTTTTTATCAGGTG
>CAKMZU010000046.1:0-4170 GCA_929200485.1 uncultured Gammaproteobacteria bacterium
CCCGCCATATTAGTTGCAATAGTTACAGCGGCAGGTTGACCTGCTTGTGCAACAATTTCAGCCTCTTGGGCGTGGAATTTAGCATTCAATACTTTATGCGGAATATTCTTCTGCTTTAATAAAGCAGACATCAATTCTGAATTTTCAATCGATGCCGTCCCCACCAATATCGGTGCACCTTTTTCTTGATAGGTAACAATATCCGCAGCAATTGCCTCAAACTTTTCAGGAATACTCATATAAATGTGATCATTTTCATCAATACGAGCAATGGGCTTATTCGTCGGAATGACAACAACATTAAGGCCATAAATTTGATGAAATTCAGCAGCTTCTGTGTCAGCCGTCCCCGTCATACCTGCAAGCTTTTCAAATAAACGGAAATAATTTTGAAAATTTGTTGATGCCAACGTTTGGCTTTCACTTTGAATTTCAACGCCTTCTTTCGCTTCGATAGCCTGATGCAAACCTTCAGAAAGACGACGGCCATGCATACTTCGCCCAGTATGCTCATCAATCAGAACAATTTCATTATCCTGAATAATGTAATCCACATTCTTGGTAAACAACACATGCGCTTTAAGCGCTGTTTGCACATGATGTAAGAGCTTTAAGTTTTGTGCAGAGTAGAGACTTTGACCTTCAGCAAGTAGATTCTCTTTTGCCAAGAAAGCTTCAACAAAATCATGACCTTCTTCGGTCAATTCAACATGGCGGTTCTTTTCATCCAAGGTGTAATGCCCCGGCCCAACAACTTCTTCGCCTTGCTCCATCGTTACTTCAGCTTGGTTCAATGAAGGGATCACTTTATTCGCAGCTAAATAAAGCTTGGAACTGTCCTCTGAAGGGCCTGAGATAATTAACGGGGTTCGCGCTTCATCGATGAGAATGGAGTCAACCTCATCGACAATAGCAAAATATTTTTCACGCTGAACACGATCATCCAACGTGAACGCCATATTATCTCTGAGGTAATCAAAACCGAATTCGTTATTGGTACCATAGGTTATATCTGCCTCATAAGCCGCTCGCTTTGACTCGTTGTCCATGTTTGGCACAACAATGCCGAGACTTAGGCCTAGAAATTCATAAAGAGGGCGCATCCATTCGCCATCACGGCTGGCTAAGTAATCATTGACCGTAACAACATATACACCTTTACCCGTTAGCGCATTGAGATAGACCGGCAAAGTTGCCACAAGGGTTTTACCTTCACCAGTGCGCATTTCAGCAATACGGCCAGTATGCAAAGTCATACCGCCCATCATTTGCACATCAAAATGACGCATACCTAAAACCCGAACAGAAGCTTCTCGGGTAACAGCAAAGGCTTCTGGCAATAGATCGTCTAAAGATTCGCCTCTCTCAAGCCTTGCTTTAAACTCACCTGTTTTACCTCGAAGTTCGTCATCAGAGAGTTTTTTTAACCCCTCTTCGAAGCCTTCAATAATGGCGACTGTCTTGTACAAGCGTTTGACTTCTCGATCATTGCTTGTACCAAAAATTCGTTTTAAAAAGTTCATAGGCATTTAAAAATCTTCCGCTCAAAGCTCAGAGCGTTAAAAAATTCATTTGTTCCATTGCAAAAGCAACGCCAACATATAATCCTAGCATCATATCTATGATAATAGGCAACTACAAAACAAGTATATGGTTGCTCTCAAAGAAAAATTCAATGGGTGAGAAAAATTCAAGGGCAAAGAAACTTTGCGGGAGAACAATCAGCTCAACTGCCAAACATCTATCTTACATTAAGATGGCAACATTCACACTATCATCTAAGTATAAGGAGATTAGATAGCTTTTCTATAAATGTAGCGCTTGGGATCAACCATCCTCCCATGCTTTATGACTTCAAAATGGACATGCGCACCGGTCGAACGTCCGGTTGACCCCATTTTAGCAATCACTTGCCCTTGAGAAACCACATCACCCACACTTACTAAATTTACCTCATTATGGGCGTAGCGAGTAACATAACCATTAGCATGATCAATTTCTACCATCATGCCAAACCCATAGCGATCGCCGGACCAAGTCACAACACCTGAAGCAACCGACAAAATATTGGAACCGGCTTTTCCAGCAAAGTCCAAACCTTTATGAAATGCTTCACGACCATGGAACGGGTCTTTTCTCAACCCATAATGCGATGACAGCCAACCTTTTTCAATCGGCTTACCGGCCAAATAACGCTCTTTTGAAAATCGAGTATCCTGCAATAAAGATGACAGGACATTGAGTTCACGCTCACGAATACTCAACGTTTTCTCCAGACGATGAAACAGTTGATCCAATTCAAGCGCTGAAAGGCTTTGCATCTCATGGGGTTTAATAAATTCTCCACCTAAAGCCGGCAGGTGAGTAAAATCAAATTCTGATTCAATCCCAGCACCTTCAAGCATACGCTGACCGAGAATTTCTAATCTGGTGATCTTAGCTTGCAATAAACCCGCTTGCTTTGACTGTTCGTTAGACATCGCTTCAGAATAAGACATATAAGCATTCAACCGACTTTTATCATAAAGGACATCACCCTCAATTCGGATAAGTTCTTGCGTCACTTTTGCTAATTTAACTGAGCGATCATAAGAGTAGAAAAGACTGACCAAGAGCATTAAAACAAAGAAAACAACGAAAGAACCCAGCGCCCAAAACCACACGGGGTTTATTTCGACGTGCTTTGACGGCTCAAGCCCATCACCTAAAATAATTAATTTCATTAAGGCCTCATAACACTTGGAAACACCACAAGGAGTCCCGCTGAAAACAAGCTACTCCCCCTAAACCACCTAGAACAACACCTCAAACATCACTTATACACAATACACAAACAAAAAAAAACGGTTAATAATTAACCGTTTTTTTATTACTGACCAGCTTTAAACTGCAGCCATTGCACCTGCATAAGAAATTGGTGAGTTTTCATCATCATAAGTCACCACTTCCCAGGCATCTTTTCTTGAAATCAACTCCCTAAGGACTGCATTATTCAACGCATGGCCGGATTTATAAGCTTTAAATTCACCAATCAAGCTATTACCAAGCAGGTAAAGGTCTCCAATGGCATCAAGCACTTTATGCTTAACAAACTCATCGTCATAACGTAAGCCATCTTCATTAACAATTTTATAATCATCAACAACAATTGCATTATCAAAGCTGCCACCACGGACTAGCCCTTTAGAGCGAAGATATTCAAATTCATGCATAAAGCCAAAGGTTCTCGCACGGCTAATCTCCTTCACAAAGGATGTCGTTGAAAAATCGATCTCTGCTGTAGACTTTCGACTAGCAAACACTGGGTGATCAAAATCAATCGTGAATGACACTTTAAACCCATCAAAAGGGTGCAGGCTTGCCACTTTATCACCTTGTTTGACGGTCAATGATTTCTTAATTCGAATAAACTTTTTCGGTGCTTCCTGCTCTTTAATACCTGCAGACTGAATCAGAAAAACAAAAGGACCTGCGCTGCCATCCATAATCGGCAACTCACCAGAACTCACATCAACATAAGCGTTATCAATACCAAGCCCCGCCATTGCTGATAACAAATGTTCTACCGTAGAAACACTGACATCGCCTTTTGTTAGCGTTGTTGCCAAGGAGGTATCACCAACGTTTTCAGCTAGTGCTTCAATTTCAACCGCAGGGTTTAGGTCAACACGACGAAAAACAATACCTCTATCCACCGGGGCAGGCTTCAGGGACAAATAAACTTTTTCACCCGTATGCAAGCCAATACCTGTTGCTCGTATCGGGTTACGAAGCGTCCTTTGTCTAATCATTACTAGCCCTTCTTACTTACTAAAAATTCCATATACCAGTCTACCAAAACCTTCAGTATTTAAAAAGCCGTGACCGCCACCAAACAAAAAAAATACTAACTCAATCTAATTTCGACGATTTTAACACCAAATTATTCCGACATTAGCGATAAACAATGCCAATTAAGACAGCAACGTTAGAAAACTAATCCGCTTGCCGCCTTAGGAAGGCAGGAATATCTAGAAGATTAATATCGTCTTTTTGCACACTATCTTCCGGATTCTGTGAACCAGGTGTTGATGGTACAGCTTTCATGCCTTGCTTTCGAATCACTGTTGGTCGATCGTAACCTGAATAATCATGATCGGTTTCCAAGTTTGGTGTCTCCGTATTCAGCAC
>CAKMZU010000046.1:4180-7125 GCA_929200485.1 uncultured Gammaproteobacteria bacterium
GTTCCGATTTTGCTCGAGGGCTCTGCGGCGCAGTTTTCGCATGCATTCCACCTAAACCCGTCGCGACCACAGTCACCTTGATTTCATCCCCCATGGATGGATCAATAACGGTTCCAACAACAACTGTCGCGTTTTCGGAGGCAAACTCTTCAACGATTTCACCGACTTCACCAAACTCACCCAAACCTAGCGACTCGCTAGCGGTAATATTAACAAGAATACCTCGCGCGCCCTGAAGATTAACATCTTCCAATAACGGGCTGGAAATAGCCGCTTCTGCTGCTTTCACCGCTCGATCTTCACCTGCTGCCTGACCACTACCCATCATCGCCATACCCATTTCAGACATAACGGTTCTTACATCAGCAAAGTCAACGTTGATCAAACCTGGGCGAATTATCAGATCCGCAATGCCTTGAACTGCATGATGGAGAACATCATTGGCTTCTTTGAATGCATCAACCAAAGAGATTGCGCCTCCCATAACCGCTTCAAGCTTTTGGTTAGGAATAGTAATTAACGAATCAACATTTTCAGCCAACTCTTTAATGCCTGCCTCTGCCAACATCATTCGCTTTTTACCTTCAAATTTGAAAGGCTTGGTCACAACAGCCACGGTTAAAATACCTAGCTCTCTAGCAACCTCTGCAACAATTGGCGCGCCACCTGTACCCGTACCACCGCCCATACCTGCGGTAATAAATACCATATCAGCGCCTTGCAAAAGCTCAGCAATACGATCTCTATCTTCAATCGCTGCCTGCCTGCCAACATCAGGGTTAGCACCTGCCCCAAGGCCTTTAGTCAAGCCAGACCCCAGTTGCAAAACCGTTTTGGTCTCGACATCATTTAATGCCTGCGCATCTGTATTAGCGCAAATAAACTCAACCCCTTCCGTTTGGTTTGCAATCATATGCTTGACAGCGTTTCCACCACCGCCACCAACACCTACAACCTTTATCACAGGGTTCTGTGGTTGATTATCAACGAGCTCAAACATAGTTTTTCTCCCTTGCCAGTCAAAAATTTAATTTAAAAGTTATTTTGAAACCATTTTTTTACGGTACTTGCCACCGACGCTCTGGCCGTTCTCTCCACATTTCGAGGCAATGGCGACAGCTGTTGTTTTACCGCATAATGTAATAAGCCTACACCAGTTGAATAAATGGGGTTTCTTACGATATCTTGCAATCCACCGGCCTGACTAGGCATACCCAAACGAACCGGCATATGAAAAATCTCTTCTGCCAAGTCAACAGCGCCTTCCATCTTCGACGTACCCCCAGTGAGCACAATTCCGCCAGCGAGCATTTGCTCATAACCACTGCGTCTTATTTCTGCCTGCACCAAGGTAAATAGCTCGTCATATCTGGGCTCTACCACCTCAGCAAGTGCCTGCCTTGAAAGGTTTCTAGCGGGTCTATCACCGACGCTAGGTACTTTAATGGTTTGATCCGCCTGGGCTAATTGAGCCAAAGCACAGGCATATTTGATTTTAATTTCATCCGCGTATTGTGTCGGCGTCCGAAGTGCCATAGCAATATCATTGGTCACTTGATCACCTGCGATCGGAATAACCCCAGTGTGTTTAATTGAACCCTCTGTAAATATAGCAATATCTGACGTGCCACCACCTATATCCACAAGACAAACACCCAACTCTCGCTCATCATCTGTTAATACGGCATAACTTGATGCCAGTTGTTCAAGAATAATATCTTCAGGAACCAATCCACAGCGACGAATACACTTCTCAATATTTTGCGCAGCATTCACAGCACCTGTAACCAAATGCACCTTGGCTTCCAAACGAACTCCTGACATCCCATAAGGTTCTTTCACACCCTCTTGAGAGTCAATAATGTATTCTTGCGGAAGGATGTGCAGTACTTTTTGATCCGCAGGAATAGCAACGGCTTTAGCTGCGTCAATCACCCGTTCAACATCGGTATCTGTTACTTCTTTATCCTTTATCGCCACAATGCCATGTGAATTTAAGCTTCGAATATGACTACCGGCAATACCCGCATAAACAGAATGGATCTGACATCCTGCCATTAATTCCGCTTCTTCAACTGCGCGTTGAATAGAGTGAACCGTTGATTCTATATCAACAACCACCCCCTTTTTTAGGCCTCGAGAAGGGTGAGAGCCAATACCTATGATCTCTAACCCTTTTTCTTCTGTATACTCACCGACAATAGCAACAACTTTCGATGTTCCAATATCCAGCCCAACGATCATGTTTTCTGCGCTTTCAGTTGCCATTAATCACGACCTCCTACATACATCTTGTTGTTGTTTTTAGTAGCTTTTTGATCAAAAACGACAGCCATCCCGCTGGCATAGCGCATGTCTACTCGCTTTAAGCGATCACTATGATTAATTGCCTGGGTTTCAACGACTTTTACCCAACGCTTTAATTGTTCAGAAAAGTTCTTCTCATTCAGCAGCACATCGACAGATTGGGAAAGCTGTATTCTAACAGTCCCTATATCACTGACATCAATTAATCTAACTGGTTTCATGCTTTCTGAAATAGTTTCGCGAGTCAAAGTAAAATAATGCATCACTCGCTCAACATCCTCTCCAATAAACATGGGAATATCCTTATTCACTTTATGATTTGAGCTATCAACAATATTTAACGATTCAGTTAAATAAGCTTCATCATTCCATCTTGCCAATATATTTGCCTCAGTAATACTGACGACTAACTGATTCGGAATGGCCCGCTGAATCGCCACTGATTTAACCCAAGGGACAGACATTAAAGATGAATGAAGCGCTGTCATATCAAGTCCAACAAACCCTTGGTTGGTATGATGGGTAATCACCTGTTGTAATTGCTCCCGCTTCACATGCTGTAAATTTCCTTGAATAACAACCTCATCAAAAGGTGCTTGCAAGACTGAATCCAGTGCTTGCTTGCCAAACAATATAAA
>CAKMZU010000046.1:7135-15072 GCA_929200485.1 uncultured Gammaproteobacteria bacterium
AAAGCAATCCCAATAACAGCAGCCAGTAATTTTAACAGTCGAATAAAAGTAAAGGCAGCAATGAAAGAAGAAATAAAACCAAAAAAGGCGCGCATAAAAGGCGTGGAATGCTTTTTACCCTTTTTAGTTATTCTGCTTGCTTTGCCTTCAATCAGCACCGTTAACCCTTTTTACCTGTCTGCACTTTAAATATCTATTGATGTATTGCTTATCTAAACTCGATCATCTAACTCTTGTTAATAATCGCCAATATCAATTGCTCAAATGTCATTCCTGCAACATCAGCCGCCATAGGCACAAAACTATGAGTCGTTAAACCTGGCTGGGTATTCACCTCTAAAAGCTGAATATTGCCTTCATTATCTGTCATTAAATCCACTCGCCCCCAGCCTTTGCAACCCAATGCTTCGAAGGCTTTCAGACTTATAGCCTGAATTTCCTTCTCCTTTTCATCACTCAAGCCTGATGGGCAAAAATAGCTGTTATCATCGCGTTCGTATTTCGCATGATAATCATAAAATTCACTTGGCGTAGAAAAGCGTACAACGGGTAATGCTTCCTTACCGATAATACCTACTGTCAATTCTTCACCTTCCAACCACTGTTCAATAAGAATCTTTTCCCCAAACTCTTTAGCAAGCCGCATTGCACTGATGAAGCTTTTCTCATCCGTAGCAATTTGCATCCCTACACTTGAACCCTCACAGGTTGGCTTTAAAATCACTTTTTTACCTAACTGACTGACTACCCATTCCCAACTCACTGCCTTGTCTACAGTTAGAGAAGGTGCTGTCGGCAACCCTGCACCTTTGAATACCAGTTTAGAAAGGTGCTTATCCATCGCCACGGCACAAGCGGTAACATCACTGCCCGAATAGGGAATTTGCAGTGTATTTAAAATGGCTTGAACTGTCCCATCCTCACCAGCACCACCATGCAGCGCAATAAAACAGTACTCAATTTTCAGTTTCTGTAATTCGTCCGCCAATTCTTTTGTAGGTACATCAATGCCAACAGCATTGAAAGCGGATAAAGCTTCGAGTGTTAGCTTGCCACTTTCTAAAGATACTTGTCTTTCAGCACTTTCACCGCCATATAACACGCCGATTTTTTTATCCATAAGGTTTGGTCGAGTCATACAAACCCTCTCAATGCCAGAGCCTCAGCCAAAGCACCCACATTCCCAGCACCCTGAGTAATAATCAGGTCATTCGCACCAACCACTCGACGCAAAACCTCAGGAACTTTGTCATTTTCTCTAACTAACAGCGGCTGCTGTTTTGCCTTTTTCTCAAGACTTCTAGTTAACGAAAGACTATCTGCCCC
Source organism: uncultured Gammaproteobacteria bacterium (assembly GCA_929200485.1). Lineage (GTDB taxonomy): Bacteria > Pseudomonadota > Gammaproteobacteria > Pseudomonadales > DT-91 > CAKMZU01. Next base: position 8,462 of record CAKMZU010000046.1, read on the forward strand.
GGGAATTGGTGATTCACCAGCTGAATAGACATCCATCAAGATCAACTGGTCAACTTCCGCGAGTACATCCACAAAGTCTTCGTACAAATCAAAAGTACGACTATAACGATGCGGCTGAAACACCATGACCAAACGTTTTTCCGGAAAGCTAACACGAGCAGCATCTATGGTAGCCTTAAGTTCTGTTGGGTGATGCCCATAATCATCAACCAGCTCAACATGACCACCATCAACAGGAAATTGCCCATACATTTGAAAGCGGCGCCCTACGCCAGAAAAACCTTCAAGGCCTTTAATAATCGCCTCTTCATCAATGCCTTCATCAAGACATAAGGCAATGGCAGCAGTAGCATTTAACACATTATGTTTACCAGGCACATTTAAGCTTACGGTTAAATGTTCGCCTTTTAAGGTATCAACACTAAAGGTCGAGCTGGTGCCTTCCATTTTAAGGTTAGTAATACGTACATCAGCATCTTTACTAAAGCCATAAGTAATCACTGAACGTCCAATTTGATGCGATAGTGAGCGTGCAATAGGATCATCAATACACAAAATCACTGCCCCATAAAAAGGTAAATTATTCGTAAACTGTAAAAAAGTTTTTTTCAGTTTACTTAAATCACCATCATAAGTACTCATATGATCCGGTTCGATGTTTGTGATCACTGCTGACATTGGCTGAAGATGCAAAAATGAGGCATCACTTTCATCGGCCTCCACCACTAAATATCGACTCTCACCCAACTTGGCATTGCTACCAAAATTATTAACTAAGCCACCAATAATAAAGGTCGGGTCAAGCCCTGCTTCAGCAAATACAGCTGCAATCATGCTCGTCGTCGTAGTTTTTCCGTGTGTACCCGCTACAGCCACGCCATGACGATAACGCATAAGTTCAGCCAACATTTCCGCTCTGGCCACAACAGGAATTCGATTTTCTTTCGCAAAAACGACTTCAACATTGTCCGAATTAATCGCTGTAGAAACCACAACCACATCGGCCCCTTCAACATGGGCAACTTTATGACCAATGAATATCTCAGCCCCCATAGAGGCCAATCGATCAGTATTCTTTGATGGTTTAAGGTCTGAACCTGTCACCTGATAACCTTGGGTTTGAAGAACTTCTGCAATACCACACATGCCAGCACCACCAATGCCAACAAAATGGATTTGCTCAATTTTTCTCATGCCAGGTACTACACGCACCGCATTCATATTGCTACCTCCAGACAGTACTCAGCCACTTGCTTTGCCGCTTCAGGCTTAGCTTTTTTTAAGGCTAACTGTCCCATTTGTTCAAGCTTTGCATGGCATTGAACAAACTCATCTAAATAATTAATTAATACATCAGAGGTCAATTCCGTTTGAGGCAATAATATCGCTGCCCCCTGATCACTTAAACTTTTTGCATTCGCTGTTTGATGATCATCAATAGCAAAAGGAAAGGGGATAAAAATAGCTGGTTTGCCCATAACTGCCAGTTCACTGACCGTCATTGCACCCGACCGGCAAATAACAATATCTGCAAATGCATAGGCGGCTTTCATATCTTCAATAAAAGGTTCAACCCTTAAGTTTCTAGACACTAAGCAATCAGAATCAAAAGTTTCAACGCCTAACCTTTCTTTATAAAGCGCCTTGGTACCCTCTTCGTGTGCAATGCCTGTTTGATGCCAAAGCGAAATTTTAGATCCAAGCATCCCAAAAACTTCAACCATCGTCTGATTGAGTTTTTGCGCACCTAAACTCCCACCTAATACCAAAACTTGAAGAGGGTTATGAGGGGGTTGATCGGTTTGTTCTGCTTTAGCCTCTACTAAATCTTGACGAACTGGATTTCCAACAGTCACTCCATCCGTAAATGCTGAAGAAAAGGCTTGTAAGGAAGCTTTAGAGAAATTCGATAACAGCTTATTGGCCGTCCCTGCAATCGCATTTTGTTCATGAATCAACAAAGGGATACGTTTAAGTTTTGCAGCAAGCCCCACAGGACCTGATACATAACCACCAAAACATAATACTGTATTCGGCTGGAAGCTTTTCAATAAATCCAACGACTGCTTGACCGCTTTTAAAATTAAAAACGGCGCTTTTAATTTGCCCTTCAGCCCTTTCCCTCTAACACCTTCAATATCAATGAAATCAATTGGAATGCCTGCTTTAGGAATTCGCTGCGCTTCAATACCCCGGCTCGTACCTACCCAGCGCACCTGATGCCCTGCTTGAATTAATTCTTGAGCAACCGCTAAAGCGGGAAACACATGACCACCTGTGCCGCCAGCAACAATGATAATACGTTTCATCGTTGCAACCTCCTAGGCAACTTGTGCTTAGAGAGTTCTGATTTTGACGGCTGACTTATTGCCTTCTTAGAAGAGCTCTGGGCTTTTTCTTTCTTACTGGAACTATCCGTAAACTGCGCATCAATTCTAAGAACAATGCCCAACATAAAAAGATTCACTAATAAACTGCTGCCACCATAGCTTAAAAAAGGCAAGGTTAACCCTTTAGTTGGCAAAAGGCCGATATTGACACCAACATTGATAAACACTTGAGCTGCCAAAACCAGAGCAATCCCATTTATCAGGTAGGCTTCAAAAAAGGCTTTTTTCTGATCCAGGCGTTTCGACAATAAAAATAATTTACCTATCAAAAATGCAAACAGAGCAATAGTCAACACACCACCAACAAATCCTAACTCTTCGGCGATAATGGCAAACACAAAGTCCGTATGAGCTTCCGGTAAGAAAAACTGTTTCTGAATACTTTGACCAAGTCCTAACCCTGTCCACTCACCGCGACCGAAAGCAATTAATGATTGCGTCAACTGATAACCACAATCAAAGCGGTTGGATTCTTGCCACGGATCGAGAAAACACTTCAACCGCGCCAGCCGATACGATGAAGAGACTGCCATAGATCCAACGGCTATTAAAGAAGCTGTCATCAGAGTAATAAATTGAGGAAAACCCAAACCAGCCAAGAAAATCATGCCAAAAACAGCAAACATAATAACGACAGCAGAGCCAAAATCCGGCTCTTCAAGCAATAAGACGATGGCAATTACCAGTACAGCAATTGGTTTAAGGAACCCTCGCCAGCGTTGCCTGACCTCATCACGCCGCCTTAGCAAATAGCCAGACATATAAATCAACATAAATAACTTAGCCACTTCAGAGGCCTGAATATTCACCAACCCAAGAGGAATCCAGCGTCTACTTCCATTGACTTCTTTACCTATACCTGGAATAAGCACCAAAACCAGCAATAAAAATGCAAGCATCAAGTACAACCAGCCATAAGTTAACCAATGTTGCGTTGGTATGTAAAAAGCAACGGTTCCAGCCCCAATCGCCAGAACAAAAAATATAGACTGCCGCATTGAAAAAAATAATGGTTGACCATAATGATGATTGGCATAGTCAATAGATGAAGAAGAAACCATCACCACACCAATTGAACAAAGTAACATCACCAAAGCGACAAGCACTTTATCGCTCCGTTGCCATAACTGAATGAAGTCGGTCATAATCTGGCCTCCTTCAAACGTTGAACGGCTGCTCGAAATACCTGCCCACGCTGTTTGTAATTATCAAACATATCGAAGCTTGCAGCAGCAGGTGACAACAAAACAATATCTGAAGGAGCAGCTAGCTGGTGCGCAAGATGCACCGCCTCATCGACATTAGAAACAAAAGTTGCCGGCATGCTGACCGACTCAGCTATTTTAGGAGCACATTCCCCCATCAAAATAAGGCATTTGGCAAACTGGCTTAATGCCTTTGATAAAGGATGATAATCCAGGCTTTTATCTTCACCTCCTGCAATCAACACCACATTTTTGTGATGAGATAACCCTTCCAAAGCCGAAAGGGTAGCGCCAACATTCGTGCCTTTCGAATCGTTGATATAGGTGACGCCATCTATTTGATCACACCATTCACAACGATCAGGCAATCCTTTGAATGAAGAAATCGCTGATATCTGATCTTGAAACTCAATGCCCATTAATTGACAACAAGCAAGCGCTGCCATGACATTTAAAGCGTTATGCTTTCCTTTTAATGGGATGTCAGAAAGGTTCAGCAACGCTTGACCTGCAAAACATATCATTCCTTCTTTCAAGGTCAGGTTGGCATCGTTAAACCCAAAACTTAAGGTACTATTTGATTGATGGTTGGATTTTGATTCAGGCATAGTTTCATTATCTTCAAGATTGAACACCTGATGTTTAGCACCTTGATAAATACGCCTTTTTGCTTTGGCGTATTCTGCAAAGCTTGAATGACGGTCGAGATGATCAGGTGTTACATTCAAAACACATGCAACTTCGGCATTTAAATCCGATATCCTCTCGAGTTGAAAACTTGACAGCTCTAGCACAATCACATCAACAGCACCACTTGAATCATCCAGCATATCTAGTACTGGCTTTCCAACGTTACCCACCAGAGCAACTTTTTTCCCCAGCTGTTCTAATATATGCGCAATCAAATGCACGGTTGTCGTTTTACCATTAGAGCCTGTAACAGCAATCATGGGCTGTGTAACTTGTTCCTTAAATAATTCAATATCTGAACTTATTCGCGCACCTGATTTGACCACTTGAATAACGGCAGGATGGTCAAGTGCAATGCCAGGGCTAACTAGAACAAGATCATTGCTTGAAAACGCAATCGACTCATAGTCTTTGCCGATAAACCAGGCTTCTGCGTTAAATACTGACGCTAAACTATTCGCCTTATCGACAGGCATTGCGGTATCAATAACTGAGAAAGGTAAATCATTACGAGAAAAATAACGCGCACACGACTGCCCTGTCACCCCGAATCCGAGGATAAAGCGTCGTTGAACTGGCGTTGTTTTTCCTAACATTTTTACCTTGTTTCCTTATTTCATCTTTTAATATTATCTTAACTTCAAGGTCGCTAGCCCTATCAGCACTAGAATAACGGTGATAATCCAAAAGCGAACGATGACTCTTGGTTCCGGCCAGCCTTTTAATTCAAAATGGTGATGGATAGGTGCCATTCGGAAAATTCGCTTCCCCGTTAATTTAAATGACGCGACTTGCAAAATGACTGAAACCGTCTCTAACACAAAGACACCGCCCATTATAATAAAGACGATCTCATGGCGTATAATTACTGCTATTGCCGCAAGCATTGCACCTAAAGCCAATGAACCGACATCTCCCATAAATACCATGGCAGGGTAAGTGTTAAACCACAAAAAGCCCAAGCCGGCACCCACCAAGGCTGTACAAATCACGACGAGCTCACCTGATCCTTTGATATAAGGAATCTTCAAATAGTGAGCAAACTCGACGTGACCAACCAAGTAAGCAATAACTGCCAAGGCTGAAGCAATCACCACACTCGGTAAAATTGCCAAACCATCCAACCCGTCAGTTAGGTTGACCGCATTACTAAAACCAACCAACATAAAATATGCCAGAACAATAAATAGCGGCCCCATATCCCAGGCAAATGATTTGAAAAAAGGTATAAATAGTTGCGTCGCCTGTGGCTGGGTGGCAGAAAAATATATATAAATCGCGAAAGCCAACCCAAATACCGATTGCCAAAAATATTTCGTTTTGGCTGAAATCCCTTTGGAATTTTTCTTAACAACCTTCCTAAAGTCATCTATCCAGCCAATAGTGGCAAATGAAAAGGTCACTGCAAGCAGCACCCAAACATAACTATTGGTAAGATTCCCCCAAAGCAATGTAGTGACCAAAACAGACATCAAAATGAGCATACCGCCCATCGTAGGCGTACCCGACTTACTTAAATGACTTTCGGGCCCATCATCCCTTATTGCCTGCCCTACTTGCAATGTTTGCAGACGTTGAATAAGTTTAGGGCCAAAAATCAATGCGAAAGCCAAGGCCGTCAAGACACTCAAAATCGCTCGTAAGGTTAAATAATTAAAAACCTGAAAAGCCGGAATGTACTCACTCAACCAATGAAACAGCATTAGGAGCATGAACCAAACTCCTTTTCAGTCAATGGAGGAATGAGCTGTTCGAGTTTTTCTGAACGAGAGCCTTTTAACAACACAACATCATCTTTTTTAAGTAATATTTTCAACGCAGCCAAAAGCTGATCTAAACTTTCAAATGCTTTAATTTGATCAAAGCGCTTTGCAGCCCGCTGCATCCGAAAACCCGAAACCAGCACCTCATCAATATGTTGATCACAGGCATACTGAAGCACTTCGTGGTGCATTTCTTCGGATTGACTGCCTAGTTCTCCCATGTCTCCCAACACAAGAATTTTTCTTTGATCATACAGCCCCAGCAAATCAATCGCTGCCTTCATGGAAATCGGGTTGGCATTATAGCTATCGTCGACCAAGCTGCCACCCCAATTACCCTCAAGTACCTGATTGCGACCTGAAATTGTTGACAGATAGCTCATCCCTTTGATTAATTGATCCAGCCCATCAACGCCTAAAGCAAGAGCGCACGCTGACGCACACAATGTATTGATCAAGGCATGCTTTCCTGGCTGATTGATTGAACAACTGACTAATTGATCACTGTAATGCAAAGAAAATTCAGTTGAAGACGAACCTAAAACCACATCTGACGCATACAC
>CAKMZU010000046.1:15082-15332 GCA_929200485.1 uncultured Gammaproteobacteria bacterium
GTTGATAATGGCTATCCCGAACGTTCCTAAACCTTGGTATATTTCAGATTTGGTTTCTAAAATATTTTCTTGCGATCCAAAAATTTCGATATGAGCAATACCGATATTGGTAATGACGGCTAAATCAGGAGAAGCTATGTCGACTAGCTTTTCAATGTCTCGAGGTTTTCTAGCCCCCATCTCCAGCACAAGCTGCTCAGCGTTACAATCAAGGTTAGCCAAGGTCAAAGGTAAACCTAATTCATTATTC
>CAKMZU010000047.1:0-1246 GCA_929200485.1 uncultured Gammaproteobacteria bacterium
TGCATCTAAGATTTCCCTCGCCTTGATTAAATCGATATGACTTTGGACGCTAATGCCCCATGGTAATAACGTTAACCAATCAAGATAGTTCCTTGTGACTGCATACTCCGGTGAGCCGGTTTCAAGGATGGCCAGTTTGTCCATTTCTTCCTGCATTTTTTCTGAAGCTTCAGTTGACAAGGTTTTACCGATGATTCGTTCATTAAAGCGATCTATATCCGCTTGACGGTCATCTTTACTAATGCCTAATTCCTTTTGTATGACCTTGATTTGCTCTTTTAAAACGAATTCTCGTTGATGTTTGTTAACCTGTTCGTTCACTTCATCGGTGATTTCATGCTGTAATTTAGCGACTTCTATTTCACGGGTTATTAAGGGAAGTACTAATTGCATGCGTGGAATCAGGTCGACTGTATCCAACACTTTTTGAAGATCTTCACCTTTAGCCGTCGTAATAGCCGCGGCAAAATCGGTCAAAGGTGACGGGGCGCTAGGGTTGAAATATTTAAAATATTGCTTTAATTCTTCACCGTAAAGCGGGTTAAGTGCAACCAGTTCCTTGATGGCATTAATGATGGACATGCCGTAGGCTTTAAGCTCATCAGATTCATCCTTAGACTCTTTGGGGTAGGTCACTTCAACAAGATAGGGCGGCGCCTCAGATAGCCATTTAGTCACATGAAACCGGCTTAACCCTTTTGCCACAATTTGAACATGCTTATCATCCTGCACGGGGTTCATCATTCGAACAGCACAGCCTGTATAGGCAAAGTGCTGGTGTGATGATTTGTTTTGCTCATCATCCGCTGAATAAATTAAACCAAAGATCATCTGGTCTTTATCGATGATCGCTTTGAGTGTTGTTCCCCAAGGGTCAGTATTGACTAAAATGGGCTGTAATTGACCTGGAAAAAAAGGGCGTGAAGGGGTGGGGATTAAATAAAGCTGTTTGGGTAATTGCTGTTCTGGAGTCGTCAGCGCTTGAGAGTGGTGATCATCTTTACTGATAAATTCGGCCATTGAAGCCCTCACTCTTCTAATGAGTTGAAAGCTTATAATAAACTGAATCTATCAGTAATCAATGCTATTTGTTTTTTTGTTCAAATTTTTCCAAAGCCTTTTTAAGCGAATTAATTTCATTTAATAATTGTGCTTGAGAAATATCTTCTCCCTGTTCCTCTCGTGATTTGTTTTTCTCATCTTCCATCACGCTCTTAACCCACTTTGAAGCCGCAACGAATGTTTT
>CAKMZU010000047.1:1256-2181 GCA_929200485.1 uncultured Gammaproteobacteria bacterium
CGCTGACAACGATACCAATCACCATGTTTAGGAATGCAAAAGCGGTAAAGAATAAAAAACTTAGATAAAATATCCAGCTTAATGGGTAAACTTCCATGGTTTGATACATAACGTCTGTCCAATCTTCAAATGTCATGACGCGGAAGAGGGTAAGCAGAGAAATACCGATATTGCCCCAGAGTTTGATATTGATGTCATGGAAAAACAGGCTGCCAATGGCTGCGTAGATATAAAAAATAATAAACATCAATAAACAGACATAACCCAGTTGCGGCAGGGCTTTAAATAATGAGTTGATTAGAATACGTAATTCAGGGATGACAGAGATCATTCGTAGCACTCTGAAAATACGAACTAATCTGGCCAATAATACCATCTCGGTATCATTGATTGGGATAATACTGATAACAACTACCAGCGTATCAAAAACATTCCAGCCGTTTTTAAAGAAGTGTCGTTTATGGGGTTCAGCGATAAATCTCACTGTTATTTCAAACATAAAAAACAGCGTTACAAAGGTATCAAGATAATGGAAAAAGAAGGCCAAATAACTGGGCAGGTTATAAGTTTTTGCACCAATTTCCAGTGCGGAGACAATGATGATGAAAATGACAAAAAATTCGAAGTAGCGGTTATTCTTTAAGATAAAGAGACCGGATTGAAGTTTTTGCAGGGCAGGTGAAATACTCATAAAAATTTATAACTAATGACTGATTGTTAAAAAACACTTCTAAATTGATTGCCACAGCATTGAGTCGACCTCATCGCTAACGATTGTTCTCAGGCTTGAGTTGTGACATTATTGCGAAAAAAAATCAACAAGTTCAAGGATGTTCTGTCAATGAGTTCTTCTCAGTCGATCTGTCAGTGGTTAAAAAAAAATCGCAAACGGCTTTTAACCTTGTTTTTATTGGTCCTTGTCGTG
>CAKMZU010000047.1:2191-4179 GCA_929200485.1 uncultured Gammaproteobacteria bacterium
CTATCCATTACGGCGACAAAAATTTACCAACATTGGGATGATGATCCAGATCGTGGAGCCGTTGCTGTGACAGACGGCTTTATGGGAGAGAACTTTAGCGTACCTCTGTATCTTGATCAAGGATGGAGTGCATCTGATAGTCTATGGTTCTACAATACGACTCAAGGCTCAAACCTTATTCCCTACGACTTCTTTATTTCGCTGGAAGTTGCAGGCAGTGAAGACATGTTTGCCTCCAATCAGGTATTTGACCAATATCGTTACTTACCACAAAAGCCGACATTTTTTAATCCAGATGGCTTGGCGGTAGGTTTTGTTAAGGATACTTATCAAGGTAAGGATTATATTGGCTATACCTGTGCTGCTTGTCATACCGGCCAGGTGAATTATAAAGGTCAAGCCATTCGAATTGATGGTGGCCCTGCCATGGCAGATATGGATAGTTACCTCAAAGCGCTGCATGCTGCAATGTTTGAAACCTTAACCCACAAAGAAAAGCGTGATCGATTTATAGCCAGAGTGATAAAGCGAGATAACGACTACCAATCAAAAAAAGCTGTATTTAAGGATCTTAGAAAATGGGCCGGCATACTTGAAAACTACAACATTATTAATCATAGTGAAGTGGATTATGGTTTTGCTCGGCTTGATGCCTTCGGAAGAATCTATAACCGCGTGTTACAGCATGTCATTAACAAAGCACAAGCTAAAGAAGCATTATCATCCATACCAAACAAAAAAGGTCACCCTTTATTGACTGAAGATCAAGTCGATTTAGCATTGGAAGGGGTGGATGAAACTATTATTGGTAATCAACAATTTGCATTAATTATTGATCGTTTGATGGATGATAGAGACGGCCTGCCAGGGCTTTCAGTCAAACAAATGCTAAAAGTTCGTGATAGCTTATTCAATTCACCTAATGCCCCTGTGAGCTACCCATTTCTTTGGGATATTACCCATTCAGACTATGTGCAGTGGAACGGCTTGGCGGGTAATTCCGGGGTTGGTCCTATTGGTCGAAATGCCGGCGAGGTCATCGGTGTGTTTGGCACACTCGATTGGGTTGCGAAAGATTCAGGATTTAGTCTTTCAGCTAAATTAACAGGGCAAGACAGTAAGCATAAGCAAATAGATTTCACCTCATCCATTGATCTGATGAATTTAAGGCGTTTAGAGCAGCACCTTAAGAGCCTGCAGTCACCCGTCTGGCCAGAGAAAATTCTAGGTGAGATCAATCAGAAAAAAGCGGAAAAAGGGCGTTTGATTTACGATAAATACTGCGAATCTTGCCATATAGTAGTAGATCGGGATAATTGGGATCGTATTGTCATTGCTCAACTGTCAAGCCTTGATGCCTTAGGTACAGATCCACAAATGGCTGTTAACAGCGTCAATCATTCAGGTAAAACCGGTAATTTTAAATACACTTACCAATCGACCGATGTGGGTGATTTTATTCTGGGTGAAGATGCGCCGGTTGCTTTAACCTTAACCGCAGCGACAAAGGGTGTGGTTGCAACGCCTGACCCTGATAAGAGTTTTGTCAGACGCTGGGCTGATTGGCTTTATACGATGGTTTCCTCATTTTCATCGAATGAGATCCAATCCAGCATCAAACAAGGAACTTATAAACCAGATACAACAGCTCAACCATTAAATTCGCTTTTGGCGTACAAAGGTCGATCGTTGAATGGCATCTGGGCTACTCCTCCGTATTTGCATAATGGTTCTGTGCCCACGCTTTATGACTTACTCTTACCTGTAAAGCGAGACGATGATCCAGAAGCGGGGGAGTATCGCCCAAATACCTTCTATGTCGGGCTTAGAGAGTTTAACCCGAAGCGTGTGGGTTATGAGTATAACGATAACAAGGGGTTCCTGTTTGATACCGGGCAGGCGGGTAATTTACATACTGGGCATGAATATGCTGCCGGTAGAACGCCTCAGCCTTCAGGTGAAATATTGCCCGCTTTGACCCAAAAAGA
>CAKMZU010000047.1:4189-15312 GCA_929200485.1 uncultured Gammaproteobacteria bacterium
CGTTTGAATGGTGCATTTTTCGTGAACTTTTAAATAAATTCAGATAAAATGCGCCGCTTGATAAAATAATTGAAACGACTGGAGAATACTGGTGTTTAACATCCGTACCTATAATGCCATATCGCCTAATGGGCTGGATCGATTTCCAAAAGATACGTATCAAGTCTCTGATCAGGAAACAACTGCTGATGCTATCATGCTTCGCAGTCATAAGCTGTCTGCAGACGAAATCACCGCATCAGTCACCGCTATTGGCCGTGCAGGCGCTGGGACGAACAACGTGCCTGTTGCATACTGTACCGAGAAGGGCGTTCCTGTTTTTAATGCGCCAGGCGCTAATGCTAACGCTGTTAAAGAACTGGTTTTAACGGGCATGCTGTTAAGCTGTCGCGGTATCACCAACGGAATTGATTATGTTAATTCCTTGACTGAAATGACTGACCCAAGCGAAATGGCAAAGCATCTTGAAGCGGAAAAGAAGCGTTTCAAGGGTAATGAGATTGTTGGTAAAACCTTGGGGGTTGTAGGCCTTGGTGCCATTGGATCCTTAGTTGCTGACATGGCGTTATCACTTGGTATGAAAGTTATCGGTTATGATCCGGCTTTATCCGTTGATGCCGCATGGCGCTTATCATCACAGATTACTAAAATGGAAAATCTTCAGTCCCTTTTTGGTAAAGCAGACTTTGTGACACTCCATTTACCGGTTCTTGACTCCACCCGTCATCTTATCAATGCAGATGTTTTAGGTTCTGCCAAGAAAGGTTTACGTTTATTAAACTTCGCACGTGAAGAGATTGTTGATGAGGCTGCTGTTATTTCTGCATTAGACAAAGAGCAGATTGAACGTTTTATTACGGATTTCCCGACACCATCATTAATTAATCGTGCAGATGTCATTCCTATGCCTCATATCGGTGCCAGCACCAAAGAAGCAGAAGATAACTGCGCTATTATGATCGCTGATCAACTACAGGACTTTCTGGAAAACGGGAACATCAAAAACTCCGTTAATTTCCCACTGACCATCCTTGATCGAGCGCCGGATACTGTTCGCCTGGCGATCACAAACCAAAACATCCCTAACACACTAAGCAGCATCTTGTCTTTGTTAGGCGATAAAGAAATCAATATTTTGGACATGATCAATAAGAGTAGAGCAGATATTGCTTACAATTTAATCGATGTTGCAGGTACACCTTCAGAAGAGGTTATCGAAGCGATTAAAGCTCAGCCGGGTGTTATCAATATCCGCGTGATTGTTTAGTTTTATCACCTGAACGCAACTTCCCTCCCTGATAAGCAGAGTTTTACTCTGCTTTTTATTTTTTTAAAACTTTAACGCAACCCTGCTGTCTAACGCCCTGAAAACAAAGCCAAACACTTGCTGGAAGCTTACAGTGCGAACCATAGACATCCTTTATACTATTCGACTGTTTTTGGCCTCTATAGACAAGAAAGGTCAGATAGGCCTTGGTCTCGCGCTATTGTTTTTCCTGTTTTCCTGGATAGTCGGTCATGTCGATATTCGCAACCTTCATCCGACTTCTGAAATTTCGCCATTAGTGCTCCAGATTGAAGAGACAAGTGGTGAAAAAACAGTCTCAAAAGATACATTTACATATCACAAAGGTGCGAAAGCACAGCGATCACCCGCAGAATCCGTTGGCTTTGAATATACGGTTCAGCCAGGTGATACTATCGATAAGATAACCACTAAATTCTGTTTTGATAAAAAACTCTACGGCGCGCTTTTGGAATCGGATAAGGATCTTCTAGCGCTGGATAATATCAAGCCTGGCTTTAGATTAGTATTTGAAAATAAGCATCAGTCAATCAGTAAGATTATCCTTGTTCAAAACCCAGCTAAAAAAATCGCTTATACTCGCCAGCATAATGGCCAGTTTATTGCTAAGCCGATTCATATTAAAGGCACTTGGAAGCCTATTACGCTAAGTAATAGTGTGGAGCATTCGTTTTCAAGAGCGATGGTGAGGGCTGGAGCCAGCCCACAGGAAGTTAACGAAATCCAACAATTACTTAAATATAAAATCAACTTTGCCAAAGACATTCAAAAGGGCGATCGTTTTAATGTTTTGCTGGCTAGACAATTTGTTGATGGCGAACCAACGGGACGTACTAAATTAAAAGCGATTCAGCTGATCAATAAACATAAAACCATTGAGGCTTATTTGTATAAAGGGAGTTATTACGATGCCAAGGGTAAAAATGTCGAACAATCATTCGATTTAAAACCGTTTAAAGGGGAATATCGAATAAGCTCCCATTTTAGCCTCCGGCGTAAACACCCTGTCACTGGGCGATATAAACCACATTATGGTACTGACTACGCTTTACCGACAGGGACACCTGTCTATGCAACTGGCGATGGAGAAGTGGTTAGAGTGACGCGACACCAATATGCTGGCCTCTATCTGGAAATAAAACATGGACCTCAATTTAAAACACGCTATTTGCATTTAAGTAGAGTATTGGTTAAGCCGGGGCAAAAGATTTCTCGCGGTATGCAAATTGCCCGCTCTGGTGCGAGTGGGCGGATTACCGCGGCCCATCTACATTATGAGTTTCATGTTAATGGCAAACCTGTCAATTCCATTAAAGCAACGGCTATCAGTCACCGCACGCTAAACGACAATGAAAAACCACTATTTGTTAAAGCAATGAATACGCATCGATCTGCTTTTGTCCGCCAAGCTGGTACGCTGATCAGTCAGCGTTAAGTTAAGAAAAAATACTGAGAAGATCACCTCATTTTTAGTTTGAATCAGCGTCTTTTGCGGTTTGATATCGACATGGGCCTATTTTTTGGGTATCGAGGGGTTCCCTGCAGTTATAGCAACATTTTGATTTCAGTTTAAAGGCATCGATAAGACAGTGTTTACAGGTGACATAGCCGCAGCAAATATATGCTGTATTTGGTTTATTTTCATTGCAAATCACGCAGCCATCTTCCATCGGAATATCTTCAGGTATTTTAGTTAACAACTCTTTTAAAGCATTGGTTTCATTATACCTTTGAGTTGGTGTGGTGGTTTGTTGAAATGATGAAAAAAACAATTTTAGATTCTCAAGATCATCTTGGCAGGTTAGCTTTACAGTGCCTTCATCCATCAACACCAGCAGCATCGCTTCTGCCTTTTGTTCATTACTGGTGTCTTTATTTTCTATGGCCAATATTTTATCTAGAGTGTCTCTATTTTTTCCACAAATGGTATTTGCTATCAGCATATAACAACTGGCTATGTATTTAGCTAGTGGCGTTATAAATGGGTTTGCAAGAGGGACATTGCTGCTATTTTGCGATTTTTCGCTATCGTGATAATACGCGTTTATTTGATCTACGACATCGTACCTCTCGATATCTTTTAGCCCTGCAATAAGCATTTCTTTCGTTGCAACTTCTGGGTGGGCATTTTTCCAACCTAGAATAAGCGCTTTTACGTTGTTAGGCTCACCATAGCATGAGTCATTATCAATTAACCCAAAGCATTCATCAAACTTCATGCCTAACTTGAACAACATAGAAAGAAAATTTTTTCTTTCACATTGGGTTTGGGATCCCAATGCAGCAGATATCTCATCTATACATTCCTCTGTTAATAGTGTGCATTGATTTTTATTATGTAATTGTTCAAGCTTCCGACTTTCTAAAAAAGGCTTGAAGTTTTCGAAGGATGCCAGGATAACGCTTTTTTTATCCTCTTTTAATGCTTGAATAATGCGTTGAGTGGCTGTTCCATCTCCCTTTTCAAGCTTTAAACCAATGAGTTTATTAGCAATACTCAGTCTCGAAAGGTTTACTATCTCAGGCAATGTTTTGATATCTAAAAGATCAAGTGTGTTAGTAGGGTATTCGCACCCTGACTTGCATACATCCCAGAGATCAACAGATAACAGATGAATTGCTTCATCTGATAGTACACTCCCCCTTGATTTTTCAGTGGATAGCGGCTCAGATAAGGCAATAGATGGCAATGGATCTCTCGCTAGATCTGTGGGTTTTTCAGGTAAAAAAATCCTGTCATCGTGAGTGCTGACATGAAGAGGCGATGTCACCGAACAGGTATCGCAATGAGGTGCTTTCAGAGCGTTATAGATGTGCTCAAAATTGACATCGTAATCTAAATATTTTTTAGCGAAAAAAAGGATTTCAATAAGATTCGCTATAGTGAAACCACTTCTATCTCTATAAATTCCAAGGCAATTTTCAATATGTTTTTTTTGATCTGTATCAAAAAAAATATCCCATGCCTCGGGTTCAGTGAGTAAAAACCCGTGAAAAGCGAGTTCTGGCTTTGGAATCAATGCCAGTAAATTTCTATATGTTTCATTATTTAAAGCACCGAGATCTCTAGTGTCTTTGGATAATCTTGCAAACCAGGGATCAGATTCCACCCTTTTTGAAAACAACCTCGCATTTGAATGGTAATTTTCATTGCTTGTACTGAAATCGTTCATGTCGCAAACTAGGTGAGTACACAGTCTGCGCCAATCAATATCATCTTCGTCGCACTCTATTAGTATGTCTAATACCTCACCAATGGTTATATTTTTGTTGCTTTGAGCAATGGCTTTCAATGAGTGAAAACTTGATTCAACAAGATTGTCACCGCTAATGACGGTATTTAGATTAGCACCATCGTTATCGCACTGATCATTCAACTTTCGCTGAAATACTTGCATTACTTCTTTGGGTTTTAAGATGGTTTTTGCCAGCATTGCGCATGCAAATCCATCTAAACGATGTTTTCCGTTTTTTTTTTATATGTAAATTGGCTTCATTAAAAATGTACTCCTGTTTTGTCATCGCATGGGATATTGTGAAGTGAAAACAAAAACAATGAATTAAAAAAGTGATCGTAAAGTAGTTGCGCATGGACATAAATAGCAGTTGTAAATGAAAAGAAAGAATGACCCTTGGTGTGCAAGTTCGGTTGTCTTAAGTTCTTATGTTTTGATATGTGGTAGCGTAAAAAGTTCTTGGGCAATCTCCCTAATATAGTAGGCACTTAAGCAGAAGGTTTTTTGAAAATTTAGAAGCGTAACTAAAATCCAGACCGAACAGTTTATTCTCAGGGGTATTTTAAGCCTCTCTTATAAAATGGATAAACTCGTTAATACTATCTTCTCTTTCTGGACTTTAGCCTTTATTATTCCCACCGATTCAATCAATAGAGAACCATAACAATGCTAAAAACCAACCAATATTTTGATGGTAAGGTGGCATCTATTGCTTTTCAAGGCGAAAAGCTTCCGGCAACCGTTGGTGTTATTACTCAAGGTCAATTCACCTTTGATACTCGGCAGAAAGAAGTAATGACTGTTGTTTCAGGTGTATTAAAAGCCAAGCTGCCAGGAAGTGAGAAAGAAATACTGGTCAAAGCCGGGGAGTCTTTCACTATTGATGCAAATCAAAGCTTTGATGTCGAAGCTGAATCAGATGTTGCTTATCTTTGCACCTATGAATAATACACTTGATAAGCGCTTGTGAGTCGACGAATAATTATTCAATGCCCAAGCTGTGGTTTTAAATCTATTGAGTTTGAGGCTAAACTCGTAGAAAAAAAATACTATGAATGTACAGCTTGTGGAAAGACAAGCCAAATTAATGATGATCAGTGTTGTGTTATCTGTGTTTTCAGTAAAGAACATTGCCTGAAAACAAAATAAAACAAAAGAAACCCTGATTTGCCTTTGAGATTGGAGACATGAGGGGTAGAGGAAAAATTGTTGGTAAAGCGATTTAGATTACTCATAAGATGCCCCGACAAAGTCGGGATAGTTTCTGCCGTTAGTGCTTTCATCAGTGAACGCGCCGGTTGGTTACTTGAGGCCAATTATCATGCGGATCAATCGGCGGGGCAGTTTTTTATGCGTCATGATATTAAAGCTGATCAAATGACAGTGACGCTTGATGAGTTCAAAGCTCAATTTGAAACCTTGGCCCAACAATTTGATATGAGCTGGTGGGTCACTGATGCAAGT
This sequence comes from uncultured Gammaproteobacteria bacterium, assembly GCA_929200485.1. Taxonomy (GTDB): domain Bacteria; phylum Pseudomonadota; class Gammaproteobacteria; order Pseudomonadales; family DT-91; genus CAKMZU01. The sequence goes on from CAKMZU010000047.1 coordinate 10,196, forward strand.
GAGCCCAAAAAAGTCATTATTTTCGCAAGTATTGCTTCTCATTGCCTTGTGGATTTATTACACAAATGGCATAGCAAAGACTTAAATTGCGAAATTGTTGCTGTGATTTCCAACCATAATAAACTCAGAAAGCATGTTGAATGGTCAGGCATTGATTTCCACCATGTTGCTTTTTCTTCAGATTCAAAGGGTGCGGCTTACGCCGAGATAGAGACCTTACTCGATCAATATCAAGTCGATTTATTAGTCCTTGCACGTTTTATGCAGATTATCCCTGAGCAAATGTGTTCAAAATACAATAATCGAATTATTAATATTCACCACAGTTTTTTACCTTCGTTTATTGGGGCAAACCCATATCAGAAAGCTTATGACAGAGGGGTAAAGCTCATTGGTGCCACCAGTCATTATGTTACAACGCAGTTAGATGAAGGTCCCATTATCGAACAGGATGTTATACGTGTCAGTCATAGAGATGATAAAGAGGATATGGTTCGCCTTGGTAAAGACGTCGAAGTTCAGGTGCTTTCGCGTGGGGTTCGTTACCATTTAGAAGATAGAATACTCACGTGCGGTAACAAAACTGTCATTTTGGAGTAATCATGTCAAATTGTCATATATTTGTCATTTAATTGTTATTTAATAAGTATAACGAAACAAATTAACAAGTCGATTATGAAAATTCTAATCATTGAAGATGAGTCCGCTATTAGGGATATGATCCGTATGGGACTAGAGCTTGCAGGTTTTACTTGTCTTGAAATGGAAGACACCCGTTACGGCATTAATTTTGTGCGTGATAACAAACCTGATTTGATTCTTCTTGACTGGATGTTACCTGGCGGAAGCGGCATTGAATTTTTACGCCGTTTAAAACGTGATGATGCCTCTAAAAATATACCTGTCATCATGTTGACGGCTAAAGCAGAAGAAGACAACAAGATTCAAGGTTTTGAAGCCGGTGCAGATGACTACATCGCCAAGCCATTTGCACCAAGAGAACTTGTCGCTCGTATTCAGGCGGTTTTACGACGCGTGAATCAAACATCTCGAGACGATGTGATTGTTGTTGAAGGCGTTCGTCTTGACAACGTTAGTCATCGTGTCACTGTTGATGATCAAACGGTAAAGATGGGCCCAACGGAATACAAATTGCTCAACTTTTTTATGTCTCATCAAGATAGAGTGTACACACGAGGGCAATTGTTGGATCAAGTGTGGGGCAGCAATGTTTATGTTGAAGAGCGAACCGTTGATGTGCATATAAGACGTCTCAGAAAAGCGCTGGATTCTGTTGTGAATACCAATAAGTATGGTCATTTAGTGCAAACGGTGCGTGGTGCAGGCTATCGGTTTTCATCCGACTGATTAATGCTTCAACAAAGAGTGTGTTACGCCTGACACTAATTTACGCTTGAAATAAGCTTTTGTTAGTCGAAAGTCGGTTTGTGTTTTACAATAGCCTTTCGACTCTTGGCCTTTTAATAATCTAAATCAATTGTGAACAATAGTTTTTCCATTGAATTGCGTCGCTTTATACTCATTATAGTTTTGGCGTTGATTGCAGGCTTTTGGCTAGATAGGCTGTTACTTTGTAGTCTTATCGGTTTAAGTCTTTATACAGCCTGGTCTTTTTATAATATCTACATTATTTCGCGCTGGTTCCCCGTGATAGATTCTTCGCCACCGCCTGAGTCACTTGGATTTTGGGGGGTGTTATGCGATGAGTTTTATCGCTATCAACATAATAATGAAAGTGAAAAAAATAAACTTCGTGCAGATGTAGCCTACCTCCGGGATTCTTTTGCCTCATTGCATGATGCTGTCATTATGGTTGATCGATTGGGCTTGATTGAATGGTGTAACGATGCGGCTTTACCAATGTTAGGTTTATCTTTGGATAAAGACTTTGGTCAGACGTTAACGCACTTGTTAAGAGAGCCGGGGTTTATCCAGTTTTTTGACTCAGGCGACTACGAAGAGTCGATAAAGGTTCACTCCCTCCACAAGCCTAATACCGTGCTGCGAATTCAAATCACGACCTTTGGTCAAGGCAATCGTCTGATTTTTGCACGCGACATTACAGAGATTGCCCGCCTTGAAGATATGCGAAGGGATTTTGTCTCCAATGTTTCGCATGAATTAAGAACACCACTAACGGTAATTACAGGTTATATCGATAATTTTCAGATGCTCACGGATCAACTGCCTCAGTTACAAAATCCTTTACATCAAATGGCCCAGCAAGCAGGTCGTATGGAACAATTGATAAAAGACCTGCTTGATCTATCCAAGCTGGAAACCAAGCCGAATGAAATGCATAGAACACCAGTAAATATCGCTGAGTTATCGCAAGTTGTTTTAGAGGAAGCGAGAGCAAGATGTCAGGCGGATGGTATGAGCCGGACTTTAGACTTGGATATTGAGCAGCCGCTAAGTATTTTTGGCCAGGAAACTGAGCTGCATAGTGCATTATCGAATCTTGTGGTTAATGCATGTAAATACACTCAGAATGATGGTGAAATAAAAATCCGGGTAGGTGTTAATGAAGAGGGCGGGTATTTCTCTGTCTCAGACAATGGGCTGGGTATTGATCCATCCGATATACCTCGTTTAACCGAACGATTTTATCGAGTGGATAATAGTCGATCATTGGATACGGGTGGTACAGGCCTTGGCTTAGCCATTGTTAAACGTGTTTTATTGCGCCACGATTCAACGCTTGAAGTGTCCAGTGTGCTTGGGAGGGGCAGTGAATTTATCTGTCAGTTTCCACTGCATCGACTCGTTACCTCATAAATTGAACTATTTATAAAATTCTATTCAAACTTCATAGTTAACGAGGATTTCCTATGAGGTTATTTATTTGTTTATTGTTTATATTTCATGCCGCATCCTTTTCCGGAACTAGCCCTCCTGATAAAAGTGAATTAAACAATTTTTGGGCTTCTCCTGAATATCAAAATCTGGAAAATCGGAATAGTGAAATCAGTTATACTTATTATCAGCACCCTCTAATGAGCGGATCTGGAGAACGCACTCAGATCCATCACCCTGTAATCTTTCATAATCCCCAAGGGTACCATGCACGAATAAGTCCCCTAGACCCTCCCACAGCTATTTCATTCCCCTCAACTAGTTATCAAGGGGGAGCAGATATATATCAACCCTCGTCATCACCCGTCCGAGTAATGAGAGTTCCTGCCAAAAAATCATGTGAAACTGCGCAAAAAAATCCCTCTTATTCAGTTCCGGCAACCCAATACTCACAAACACCTATATTAGAATGCTTGGTTTCTTATATAACTGCTCATGAGCAAGGTATTCTACTGATCTCTGATCGGATTAGAGAGCTTGACGGCGAAGTAAAGTCGACTGCTTCTACAGCTTTTGATAATTTTAACAAGAACATCCAACCGTTAAAGGATAAACAAAAACAACTACACAAATCTTTAAATGAATCCAATCAATCAATAGATGAATTAAAAAAACAATTCATGACTATTCAAAGTAATCAAATAGAGATGCAGAATCAAATTGCTTTACTGTTAGCAGCTAATGCTAATAATAAATCGGAAACTCATGGAAATAATAATGTATCAGATAGTCCAAGAAAGAAGGTAGCTGTTGCATCTGCTACGACAGCAGCTGCGACGCCACAAAAGGAGGAACATGGAGGTGAACAGATAAAGAAGGAAAAAAGGGAGAAAGAGGAAGAATCTGGATTTGAAAGACTAATTTGCCATGAAGACATAAATTTTCCATTAATGTTGCGTAGGACGGATTCTACCTTGGTATATCAGCCTCCCAAATCAGATAAAAGAAATGCGAATAATGGACGTCCTAACTATGAAGAGGTTAGTTCCTCAGATATTGGAAGCCCCCCCAAGAGAAGAAAAAGCAGATATGCAAATGATTCACACTTATTCGGTCTGTAAAAAATAATGAGTGAAGGTACAGTGCTTGTCACATCGCCCTATCTTACCGGTTGAATATTACGATAGTAGGCTAGTTTTTCATGATTTTAGTTTCATTGAAAGGTAGTTTCTCTGCGTTGAATGTGTCGATCTTTTATTTATACAATGAACTATTTATAAAATTCTATTCAAACTTCATCGTAATAGAGAGAGCGCTATGAAGTTATTTCTGATGTTTATCCTTATCTTTCATGTGTCATTATATTCCGGTGAAACGGATTATTTACATGGACAATCGCCAATTAAAGAGCAAGCCGGTTTAGGTGATTCTTTAGATGATATATGGCAGGAGTTAAAGAACGTAAATTCAACCGATGTAACGCCAGATATCCCGTCGCTTGAAACACAAATAAACAGTGATTCGACTAGATCGGAATCATCATCAACAAGCGGTTATTGGTCCTCTTCATCGAGTAGCAATCAGAAAGAAATAAGTCAGCTTCAAAAATTAGAAAATAAAATAGACAGTGATTTTAAATTTAACCAATCTAGATGGTCCGATATATTGCATTTAATTGCAACACTTGACAAACGATTATGCAATTATGGTGCGATAGCTGAAGCCGTTTGGGAAGGTAAAGAATCTACTGGGGAGAGTATCGAAAGCCTTGAAGCGAAGCAAAATAAAATGGAGATTTCTTTGGGAGATTATCAATCTGATAAGATAAAAACGGCAGTTAAATATATGGATATTAAAATAGAACAGAAAGCGCTTTCTAAACGATTAGATGATTTTGATACGTTATTGCAATCAATCATACAAAAACAAGCGTTACAAAATGAATTACTCGAACAACTGCTATCAACAAGAGAGCAATCAAGCGCCAGAATCCCTGATAGACAAGCTTCAACAAGTGATGAAAGTACTGAGATGGATATCATTCCTTCTGAAACAAAAAATGTAAATTCAGAAGAAGCACAGAGTGTAAATGCTCCTGTAAAAGATATAAATGGAAACATCACCAGGGAGAAGGAGGGTTTAAATGATAATTTATTGTTTGCAATCCCCTCTCTTAAGCTAAAAAGCAGCAGAGATAAGCGTGTCAACTATAGCGAACATTCAGCTGTCGTAAAAAAAAGGCCTAAAAAGATGACACTGTAAATAATTCTGTGTAACTCGATTTTCAGGCAGTATTAAAT
>CAKMZU010000048.1:0-9256 GCA_929200485.1 uncultured Gammaproteobacteria bacterium
ATCAAACACAGGTCAATTACCCAAAAGCATCTGCAATTCATGAATTATTTGAGGCGCAGGTATTAAAAACACCTAACCGAATTGCGGTGAGTGACAATCTGTCATCACTTACCTATAAAGCACTTGATGACGCAGCAAATCAGCTAGCCAATTTACTGATCGCCGATAAACAACCTGCCATCGGATTAAGTCTTTATCGCAGCCGATTGATGTTAGTCGGTATTTTGGGCATTTTAAAATCCGGTAAAGCCTATGTACCGATTGACCCTGAACTGCCTGATGAGCGTATTCGCTTTATTCTTGATGATGCGAACATAACAACGGTCGTGAGCGACACACAAACCCGGTTTAGTGCGGATTGTAAAGCACTCTTCATTGATCAAATCCCTGAAGCAACAGCTAATCATAAACCGGACGTAAAAATATCCGATCAGGATTTAGTCAACATTCTATTCACCTCAGGCTCCACAGGAAAACCTAAGGGCGTCATGGTGCCGCATAAAGGCATTATCAATCGCCTGCAGTGGATGCAGGATCAATACCCTATTGGCCCCATCGATAAAGTACTGCAAAAAACCCCTTTTACATTTGATGTCTCAGTGTGGGAGTTTTTATGGCCTGTAATGACAGGTGCCGAACTCGTTTTTGCCAAAAAAGATGGCCACAAAGACCCAGTCTATTTAGCGGAATTAATCCAATCAGCAGGTATCACCACGTTACACTTTGTACCCTCCATGATGCGTGCCTTTCTTTCACAAAGAGAATCGCAAGGCCATTTACCTGAATTAACGTCCATTAAGCAGGTCTTTACCTCAGGTGAAGCCTTGCCGCCGGATGTAGCCTGCGACTGGTTAGCGCAGTTCCCTCATGCATCACTGGATAATCTTTATGGGCCAACCGAAGCCTCCATTGATGTCAGTTTTTATCCTGTGCGTGATAAAAATGCTACCCAAATTCCTATCGGCAAACCCATCGCCAATACGCAATTGTTGATTTTGGATGAAGCGATGAATCTTTGCCCGTTAGGTGTGCCAGGTGAAATCCACATTGGTGGTGCAAACCTTGCCCAAGGCTATTTAAATCGAGACGACTTAACCCAAAACGCCTTTGTCGACAATCCCTTTCCTGCCATTCCAAGCGACAAGCTGTATAAGACGGGGGATCTGGGTCTTATGCGTGAAGATGGCAATATTCGCTATCTGGGCCGCAATGATTTTCAGGTCAAACTGCGCGGACAACGCATCGAATTGGGAGAAATCGAAAACCAGTTAAACCAGCTCGATGGCATTAATCAATCCGTTGTCGTTAAGACAGACATAGATAACGAAGAAGCTCTGGTTGCCTATTATTCTGGCGAACAATGGGATGCGGCAGACTGCTACAAAGCCTTAAGCGCGCATCTTCCAATCTATATGCTGCCGAATTACTTTCAGCATTTAGCCGCCATCCCGCTAAACCCGAATGGCAAAGTGGATCGCAAAGCACTGCCATCCATACAACGTAAAACGGATGAAAAGCCTTCAAGCAACCCCGCCACCACAGCGCTAGAAAAACAACTGGCGCAGTTGTTTGGTGATGTATTAAAAATAGAAGAACCACTTTCGCAAATTAGCAAAGACGATAACTTCTTTTTAATTGGTGGCCATTCACTGCGAGCTATTGAGCTTGTGGGTTTGATTGACGAAAAGATTGGTCTAACGCTGCCGGTCACTGATATTTTTGTGCATCCAACACTGTCAGGCCTCGCCGCACATATTGAACAACAAGCGGCTGATCCATCGCTTGACTTACCTGAAATTGAAAAACACCCGAGCGGTGATGCACTCATCCAAGCCAGTCAAAACCAGCATAGACTTTGGCGTTATCAGTCAACTCACAAAGGATCAACAGCCTATCACATGCCGCTGGCATTTTGGGTAGAGGGTGATATTGATCCCAACCGGGTTCAATCAAGCCTTGAAGCTCTGGCGGATAGACACCCTATTTTAAAAACGCAGTTAATCGAACAGGACGGCGAATTATTTCAAACAATCCCTGAAACGATAGAGATACCCTTTGAGTCAGCCAATGCGCAAACAAAAGATGACGCCCTTGCCATCGCCTTAGGTGCATTCGGAAAGCCCTTTGATCTCCATAAGCCCTGCGCCTTTAGAGCAGGGTTTATTCAAACCCGGAGCAGTCACTTACTTTATCTTGTTATGCATCATGTCATCAGCGATGCTCGATCACTGGAAATTTTATTAGGCGACTGGCTGCATTTATTAACGGCGGATCGAGAAAAATTACCTGAATTATTACCGCCCATTGCCTTTGATTATCAGGACTTTTCCTATTGGCAAAATGCCAATCAGGCAGCGCTTGAAACCCAGCTCAGCTTTTGGCAAAAACATCTCGATGGCGCTGAAGATCGTTTATCTGTGCTTTCACGACTAACGGGTAAGCATGTCGCCAAAAACAAACGCGCAGGCACCATTAAAAAAACGCTGGATAAATCGCAGGTTGAGGCAATTCAAACCGCCGCAAACTGGCAAAGCGTGACGCCTTTCATGTTGTTATTGGGTGCATTAAATCTCACCCTCAGTAAAGCAGGAGGGCAAGATCAGCTAACCATTGGCTTACCCGCATCCGGTCGTCACCGCAAAGGTTTAAACGACATTGTTGGGTATTTTGTCAATACTCTGCTCTTTCCAGTCAACATTAATCAATCACAAAACAAGCGTGAATACTTACAACACATTAAAACCCAAGTGCTTTCAACCTTCGCTAATCAGGATATAGCACTCGAATCTATTCTTTCCAGCATTGATCAGCCAACCTTTATGCCCAAAGTGGGGTTTAATTATTTTACTCAGGATCAAAGCCTGCCCGATTCATTGAGCCTAGATGGATTAACCTTTACGGCTGTTGATGTCCCTGCACAAGAGAGTAAATACGACCTGATTTTCTCGGTTTTAGCCAACCCTGATGCGATGACTTTAACCGTAGAATACCCAGCCAACCGTTATGACTCAGACAAAATACATCAGCTCGTTGATTGCTTCATCTACCTAACTGAACAGATGACCCTAGCCGAAGACAAGCCATTGGCCGACATGCAACTTTACCGACCCAGTGATTGGTTAGAGACGCATCAGCTCAGTGAAAGGGACATTGAGCAGACCTTACCCTTAACGCCAATGCAGAGAGATATCTTTCTCGATAGCCAATTAAACCCGGAAAACCCAAGAAACACCCTTGGCTGGATTCTGCATATTGATGCAAATACAAGCCTTGATTTTGATGCGATCCATCAAGCCGTCGCCGCCTGCATACAACAAAACGCCGCGTTGAGAATGCGAATACTCACAAACCAGAACCTTTTTGGTGACGCTGCTTTTCAGACAATTTTAACGGCAAAAACAGCCATCGAGAAAAGCCCTCTGATTGAAGTCGAACTTGAAGATACTTCCGATGACGCCTTAGTCAGTTATTGCCAGGATCAGGTTTATTCATCTTACGAAGAATCCGAACCACTGTTTGGTATTTACTGGATTAAACGCGAAACGGCGTCCGATGCCATTTTAATTAAAGGGCATCATGCGGCCATTGACGGATTATCACTGGATATTATCAGCCGACAATTAATCGATTTTTATCAGGCCTATCAAAAGGACACCTTGGGAGAATATGAATTTGTCGAGGATAATTATTCAGCATTTGTTCTGAGCGCTCAAGGATTCGATCATCAAGACAAACAAAAACAACTGGCAGCCATAGTTACTGACTGCCAACCGCTGAGCCCACCTTTAGGGGTTTCAGGCCAAGGTTTTAGCACCTTAACCATCGATGATACCGACGCGCATTTTGATGCGATTAAAGACTGGTGCAAGACACATAAAACAACCCCTGCACTCTATTTAAAGGCGTTATATGGCTGTTTATTATCTGCATACTGCCAACCCGATACCGATTTCTACATTGATGAGGTTTTAGCATCAAGACCCGCAGGTCATGGCAGTACTCTCGGCGCCTATTTCAGTACGCTACCGGTACGATTTTTTGAGGCACACTTCCGGGAAGGGCAGTTTACCGATGTACTCAAAGCCTTAAGAGATCAGCAAAAAGCCTCTCGAGCCTACCAAGGGATGTCCCATAGCGCACAACAGCAGTTTATCCCTCAAGGCAATGTGCAATTTCTGTATAACTTTTACACCCTGCCATCGCACATCCCATTAAACGAAAGTGAATGCCCACTGACTTTTATTCCTCCGGTGATGGATAACGCAGTGAACCTAACACTTCAGGTTGTCGATCAACACCTGCGCTTCCACTTAACCTATGATAACTCGCAGTTTACTGGCAATGATTTTATCTTCCGTCTATTGAGTCTATCTCAGCAGGTATTATCCGGCACAAACCCATGCCGATATTTGTCCATTCTCCTGCCTGAAGAAAAAATCACACTCCCAGAGTCCAGAGCCCTACCGACGATTTCTGTCATTGAATCCCTTAATCATTCGTTTGCCCAATTTCATGATCAGATCGCAGTGATTGACACTCAAGGGCAGCATACTTATGACGATCTCGACAAGGCATCTAACCGAATCGCCAATGCACTATTAAAAGAAGGCGTCACCCCGATTGATCGTATCGGTTTACACCTTGATGCCGGCTTTGATTATTTAGCATCCCTTTTCGGCATTCTCAAAACAGGGGCAACCTATGTTGCTATCGACACGAAATACCCTGCTGAGCGTAAGCATTTTATTGGCGATGATGCCAATCTTCGATTGGTCTTAACCGCGCCTAATCATGCCTTTGACCAACCCACACTGAACCCGGCGGACATTTTTACTGATGGTGATGCTACCGCAATACCACTGCCTGATATCGAAGCTAACCATCCGCTTTATGTTATTTATACTTCAGGTTCAACGGGGTTACCTAAAGGTGCATCGGTGACGCAGGCCAATTTTTTAAACCTGTTACTCTGGTATCAAGACAGCTTTCGTCTTGATAGCTCCCAAAAGGTGTTAATCATTTCATCCGTTGGCTTCGATTTAACACAAAAAAATCTTTTTGCACCGCTACTCGGTGGCGCAACTATCGTGTTTCAGGATCAATCCGTCTACGATCCTCAGGCTATCATTCAAACGATAAAAAACGAAAATATCACGCTAGTGAATGCTGCGCCTTCTGCCTGCTATTTATGGCTTGAAAATGCCAATGATTTTGAGAAACTCAAAAGTCTTAAATGGTTATTGTTAGGCGGGGAGGCTATCCAATCGCAGCTGTTGAACCCCTGGTTTACCAATCCACACAATCAAGCGGCGCTCGTCAACATGTACGGGCCTTCAGAATGTACCGATATTGCCTTAAGCCATACGGTGACAAATGGTGCACAACTCGCAGACAAATTGCCTTTAGGGCGATCAGCAACGGGGGTTGCAACCTATTTGATTGACCGCGCAGGCAGACTCTTACCCAAAGGCTTTTCAGGTGAATTAGCAATTGCCGGCGCTGGCGTTGGTTTGGGGTATATTGGCCATGCCAAAACTCAAAATACAGCGTTTATTGATCACCTACAAACCGGCAAACTCTACCGAACCGGAGACTTTGCCATAGACGCGACGATTGATCATACTTCAGGGCTATACTTCCTCGGTCGAAAAGATCACCAGCTTAAAATTCGTGGTCAACGTATTGAAGCAGCTGAAATCACCTACCAGCTTAACCAACTCGAAGGCGTTAAAGATTCCGTTGTCATGTTGAATGACAACGAGCAACTCATTGCGTATTTATTAACGGACACCCCAATCAGTCATCTGCGAGAATTACTCCAGGATAAACTGCCTGATGCATTCATTCCGACTGCATTTGAATGCTTGAACAGTTTCCCGCTATCAAGCAATGGTAAGGTCGATCGTAGTCAACTCCCACCCATCACTATTAGCAAAACCCTGGTTGCTCCCAAAACAGCAACAGAAAAATTGCTATTGGCGTTATGGCAAGGGGTATTTAATGAGCAAGCCATCAGTACTACGGATAGCTTCTTTGCTTTAGGTGGGCACTCATTATTAGCCGCCACCCTAGTCAATCAAATCCAGCAGCAATTAGGCAAATCCGTTGCCTTAGATACCTTTTTACGCCATCAAACCATTGAAGCACTAGGCAAAGTATTAGATGACACCCAGCAAGGCGCGAGCTGGAACCTAACGCCGGTTGACCGCCATGGTTCATTCAATGATAAAGGGTATCCATTATCGCTTGGTCAGGAACGACTGTGGTTGCTCGAACAGATTCAGGGCCGAACCAGCATGTATAACATGCCAATGGCGTTTAAGCTCAAGGGCAAGATAAACCCACTGAGACTTGAAGATGCCATCAAACAAGTAGCTGGCCGCCATCAATCCTTGATAACACGCCTGCGTATCAAAGATGGCAAAGCGCGGCAGTTCATTGACCCGAGCATTCCTTTATTACAGGTGGTCGAACCCAGCGATGTGTTAAGTCTTGAACAACAGATTTTTTCATTAAGCCAAACACCTTTTGATGTCAATAAAGACCCATTATTCAAGTCGTTGTTATTACCCACTAAAGAAGATGAGGCCGCGCTCCTCTTTATCGCTCACCACCTGATCAGCGATGGTCCATCCATGGCGATATTTACTCAGGATTTAGCCCGCGTGCTGATCGAAGGGAAACTCGCTGATGAGACGCCTCCGCTTCAATATATTGATTTCAGCAGCCACCAGCGCGAGCATTTAACTAACGATAATATTGAATCTCAGATCAAATACTGGAAAAAACAACTTGAGCAAGTGCCATTAACGCAACTACCAACGGATAAAGCCTATCCTGCTAAAGCAGAATTCATTGGCAGCATTCATTCATTCGATATAAAACCGGCAACGGCCAGAAAACTTGAAGCCTTTGCCCAGTCGCAAGATGCCACTCTCTCAATGCTGCTGATGGGCGCATTACAGTTATTACTCGCACGTTACAGTGGCCAAACGGATATCACCCTCGGCACAGCCGTGAACCATCGCCCTGATCCGCAATTAGAAAATATGATGGGCTTTTTTGTGAATACCCAAGCCATTCGAAATCAATTGAACCTGTCGGAGAGCTTCATTTCGCATTTAGCGGCTGTAAAAGCGGCTCAACTTGATGCATTTGCCAATCAGGATGTGCCATTTGAGCAACTATTGGATCATTTGGCGTTGCCAAAATCCACAGGCCACTCGCCAGTATTTCAGGTGTTTTATAATTTCCAAACGCACCGTGATTCACACCCAAGCCTTGAATTACCCGATTTCAGCATCCACCCCTTTGCGCTATCCGAAACTCAAATGCATGTGACGGCCAAGTTTGAATTGAGCCTCCATATGCTACATATCAACAATGGCGATCAGGTCGATCTATCCGGAAGCTTTGAATACCGATCGCAACTGTTTGAAAAAGAGGCAATCGAGAAGCTTGCCGAGAATTTTTCTGTGTTGCTCGATAGCCTGGCCGACATCCCTGACAGCCCAATGAGCGCTCTGCCGATATTATCGAATAGCGCCATGGCAAAACAGGCGATAAAACCAGCACCGATGTCTGCAGATTCGTTCCTGCCTGCTATTTGGCAAGGCGAGCAAGAAAGCCTGTCGGATGCTATCGCTATCAAAGACGATCATTCATCGCTAAGCTATCTAGCGCTAAAACAACGGGTAGACCATGCAGCTGCCATCCTTGAATCCGAAGGCGTAAAGCAAGGTGATCGGGTTGCCTTGATGTTGGCACCCTCCGTTGATTTTATGGTAACGCTGCTGGCGGTTATTCAACAAGGTGGGTGTTATATACCCATTGATACCCATTTGCCCGAAGGCCGCATTGAAACCATTTTGGATGCAGCCGATTGTCATTGGGTCATTGCCACTAAATCGACGCCGAATGTCCCCGCCGACAAAATGATCTGCCTTCAAGAGTTAAAAGGCGTAGAACGCACACCTTTGATCAGCCCTGAACTAAATCTTAACGATAGCCTGTATATGATCTTCACCTCAGGCTCCACCGGTATACCCAAAGGCGTTGAGGTATTGCATCAAGGCGAAAATAATCTGCTTGCCTGGTACGCAAACGAATTTGATTTTAAAGAAACTGCGCCCAAGTGTTTAATCCTCTCCTCTCTTGGCTTTGATTTAACGCAAAAGAACTTTTTTGCCCCGTTAATGAAAGGCGGCACCGTCCATTTAATGAATCAGGGGTTTGACCCTGTGGATGCTGCCAAGCGTATCGAGCAAGATAACATCACGATCATTAATTGCGCCCCATCCGCTCTTTATGCATTGCTAGAAGTCACAAAAAATGAGCTGTATAACCCACTGGCAAGCCTTCGCTGGATTCTATTAGGTGGTGAGCCGATACAGATCGAGCGGATTCAAGCCTTTTTTGAGGCACACCCGCATTGCCAGCTTGTGAATATGTATGGCCCAACCGAAGCCACCGACATCAGTACCTGCTATCACTTAGCCCCACACGAATTTAAACAAAATCCCCCTATTGGCTTCGCCATTCCCGGGGTTGTCACTTATGTGTTAGATGAACACAGGCGCTTTTTGCCTGAAGGGGCGATTGGTGAACTTTACATTGGCGGCAGTAACCTGGCTAAAGGTTACTACGGGCAAGATCAGCAAACGCTTGAGCAATTTATCTGGCATGATGATCTGGAACAACGACTCTATCGCACAGGCGATTTGGTTCGTTTACGCTCAGATGGCAACCTGTTCTTTGAAGGCCGCGCCGATCATCAGGTAAAAATTCGCGGATTTAGAATCGAGCTCGGAGAAATTACGCACCAGCTGCAATCAATCGATGGGGTTCATCAAGCCGTCGTATTGGATCGCATTTCGCCCAATACCCACCAAACCTGTTTAGTTGCTTATGTCGCCGTAGATTCAGACATGGAAAGCAAGGCGCTGAATGTGGCACTCGCTCGCCTATTGCCTGACTATATGATCCCTGAAAAAATTGTCATGCTCTCAAGCCTGCCGTTAAACGCAAATGGTAAAGTTGATCGTCAAGCCTTGCCTGAAGCCGAATGGATGGTTGAGCGTAAAGATTTAGTGCTGCCACAAAATGATGATCAGACACATCTGCTTGCGATATGGCAACAGGTGTTAGGGACTGAAAATATCAGCATTGATGACAGCTTTTTTGCCATTGGTGGCCACTCGCTCAAAGGGGCACAATTACTCGGTCGCATTCGTGACCACTTTGGTATCGATATTAA
>CAKMZU010000048.1:9266-15308 GCA_929200485.1 uncultured Gammaproteobacteria bacterium
CATCGAAAAACAATCCTTGTTGATTGAGCAAAAACAACTGCAGCCTGTGGTTATACCGCCACTGACCAAGGCCCCTGCCGATAGCCAAAAAGTACTTTCCTATGCACAACAAAGGCTATGGTTACTGACACAGGTTTCAGGTCAAAACCCCGCATATAATATGCCTGCGGCCTGGCATATTGAAGGCGACTTAAAGGCGCAGGCATTAAGCCTTGCCATTAGTGCGTTAGTTGAGCGCCACGAAAGTCTGCGTTTGGTCTTCACCGCTAATGACGGTGAACCGCAAGTGGCGTTGTTACCCGCCAAAGAAAGCCCGATTCAACTGGTGACTTTTGATGTACCCGATAAAGAGGCCGCAGAAAAATTAGTCACTGTCAGTTTGAGCGAAGGCTTTGATTTGGCTTCCGGCCAATTGATGCGCGCCGAACTTTATCGAATAGACGATCAATCGCATGTGCTTGCAATGAATATGCACCATATCATCTCCGATGGGCATTCGATTCAGGTATTAATTAAAGAATTAATGGCCTTCTATCATGGTTTTGCCACTAATCAAATGGTGGATATTGCGCCGTTACCTCTCCAATACACCGATTACGCTTATTGGCAACGCGACTGGTTACAAGGCGACGTGCTGAAAAAAGAAATCGCCTGGTGGAAAGACACATTAAACGGTGTTACAGAAATTCTCCCCATGCCACTGGATCGCCCACGGCCTAAAGTGCAAAGCTTTGAGGGTTCAAGCTTTCGCATGGTTTTAAGTGAGAGGCTCACGAAGAAAATTGCATCAACCAGCCTTGATCAAAATGTCACACCCTTTATGCTGATGCTTGCGGCGTTCCATACCCTGCTGCATAAATTCGCCCAACATGATGATATTGCCGTAGGTGTCCCGCTTGCTGGCAGAAGCATTGAAGGGCTTGAAAACCAAATCGGCTTTTTCATTAATGCCGTGGTTATTCGTGCCAACTGTGGGGCTAACTACCGGCTTGATGAGTTTTTGCAACTGATCAAAACGCAAGTGCTGAATGCCTTTGCTCACGAATACGTCCCCATAGAAATGCTTCTGAATGAACTGGGTATTGAGCGGCATCTTGGCGTCACCCCCGTGGTGCAATGTGCCTTTAACATGATGGTCGCAGAAGACTCTCCTCAAAAAACCCAATCCTTTGAGGGCTTGACCATTTCGCCGTTGCACCAGGAATCCACGGTTGCGAAATTTGATCTTCAACTCAACGCATTACAGAAAAAGGATCAAATAATTTTATCGCTGGATTACAATACGGCGATATTTGAACAATCAACCGTGGTTCAGTTAATGGAAGCCTATTCGGTCTTGCTCGAATACTTCTGCCTGCAACCGGCAACAACCTTCGAACGTATTGAATTAAAGTCTTCGGATAAAAACCATTGGCTACCTTTAACGCCAATGCAGCGAGATATTTATCTTTCGGCCATCACGCGAACCGACACACTTGAAAATAGCTTGGGTTATGCCATGCATTTGCCTATTGCTGTCGAGGTTGACACCTTTAGAGAATGCATTATTGAGATTCACCGCCACTTTGTTGCCTTAAATACCAAAGTGGTTAAATCCGAAGGGTTGTTTGAAGAGATGGCCTACCTTGCCTTTGATTTAGACAACCCCATTGATTATACCTTTGTGGATTGCCGATCGGAGTACCTCAGCGCTGAACAGATTGATGAAAAGCTTAAAACCACGGTTATGAAGCCTTATGACCTTGAGTCATCGCTCGTCCAATATCGACTGTATCAATTTGCAGACAATGAATTCTGGTTTACTTTTGCCAACCACCATTTAATTTCCGATGGTTTTTCTGCGGTTGTTCATATTCAGCACCTGACGCATTTATATGAACAAAAGCTGGGCGGATTGAGTACGCTGATTACGACGAAAGATCACTTTATTGATTATATCGCCGAGAGCCGAACCGAATTCGACCGACCGGATACCTTGGCGTTTTGGCAAGAGCAATTAAAAGAGTGCCAGCCGTTGCAGGCATTCGTTGCCAACCAACCCGCACCTGAAGACAAGCTGCTAACACGCCCTGTGCCAGTCGAACATTATCAGCAAATAAAAACGTTTTGCCGTAAAAACAAGATCACGCCTGCGTTGTATTTTAAATCGCTCTATGCATTATTGATCAGCTGGTATACCCGAGCGGAAGGCGATTTTGTTTTGACTGAATTTAACGGAGGGCGAGATAAATTCACCAAAGACACCATGGGCTGTTTCTATCATACGCAGCCAAGTTTAATCCCATTAGATTCACTGCAAGGCTCTCTTGGTGACTTATTTGGCGCACTTAGACAACTGCAAAAACTTACGAAAAATTATCTTAAGATTTCACCAAGGCTGTTGAAAAAATGTTTGCCCGATAGTGAAATTGGGTTTTCCTACAACTATTTAATGCTGCCGCATCACTACCCCATGCTCGGGCAGAGTGTAACTGGAAACCGATACACTCCTAACGCCGTTGGCATGGTTGATTTTCGTGTTCAGGCCGATGGCGAAGATGTGCACCTTTGGCTGGCCTTTCATTCAGCCCACTTTGATGACAATCGCTTTTTGGATCGATTGCTCGCGCTGTCAGAACAATGCATTGAACATGTGGATCATAGCCAGGGCTTTGATTACCGCCTGCCGGATGAAATCCAGCCACCAGTCTCACTTGAGCAAAAATCTTCGCCCTCCGTTATTCATTGCCTTGAAGAACAGGCGACTATTCATGCACAGCATCTGGCCGTTTGGGATATTAATAAAGCCTTAACGTACGACCAGTTTAATCAGCACGTTAATCAGGTGGCTCACGCGCTCATCCGACAAGGCGTACAACAAGGCGATCATGTACTGATTCATCTACCGCCGGGTTGTGATTTTGTCATAGCCCTTTGGGGTGTGGTTAAATCAGGGGGTTGTTATGTGCCTATCGATCATCACTACCCACAATCGCGCGTGGATCATATTCAAACTGATGCCAAAGCCCGCGTAATGATCAATAGTGAGTTTTTATTAAAGACGCTTGAGATGCCCGTGAATAATCCGAGCGTCCACATCAATGATTCGACACCTTTTTATACACTGTATACCTCAGGCTCAACCGGAAAACCCAAAGGCGCAACCATAACCCATGCCAATGAAAATCATCTCAGCCTGTGGTATCGAGACGCCTATAATTTTGGGCTGGATACCAATGTATTAGTCATTTCTTCCATGGGTTTTGATTTAACGCAAAAGAATTTAATCGCGCCACTGTGTGCCGGCAGCAGTGTATTAATGCCAACGGTCGATGCGTTTGATCCTGAGGTTATTTTAACTGCCATCGAGCAACGTGACGCCAATGTGATGAACTGTGCCCCATCGGCACTTTATACCCTGATCGAGCATCAACGTGGTGTTGATGTGCTCAGTAATATGCAAACGATTTTACTCGGGGGCGAGCCTATCAGTGCGAATCGGATCGCGCCATTAGTTAACTCGCGACTGTACCAAGCTGATCTGATCAATATGTATGGCCCAACCGAATGTACGGATATTACAACAGTCAGAAAATATAGCGCGGCAGAATTAAAGCAATCCATGCCTGAAACTTTCTCTTTAGGTGAGGCCATTGACGGTGTCGAGATCAATCTGGTTGATGAAGCGCACCGCCCTGTGCCTCCTGGGCTCGTAGGTGAAATTGCCATCTGCGGTAAATCCGTCGGTTTAGGCTATTGGCAACAAATGGAATTAACACAAAACGCGTTCTTTGAAAAAGAAGGGAAACGCTATTATTTAACCGGCGACTTAGCCTACCGAGATCACCACAAGGAGGGTCAACCGCTCATCTATATTGGCCGAAAAGATTTTCAGGTGAAACTTAAGGGCCGCCGGATCGAATTGAGTGAAATTCAACATGCCGTTAATCAACTACCGGCGGTTCAAGATAGCCGCGTGTTAGTGTTGAATGAGGAACTGATTGCCTTTGTGCTTTGCTCTGATGCAACAAATCAAGCACAAACCGCCTGGAAATCGCAATTAGCCACTGAATTACCGGCGTTTATGATCCCAAGGCGTTTGCATGCGTTGACACACTTCCCCCTCAACGCCAATGGCAAGGTGGATCAACAGCAACTCAAACAAATGGATTTTCAATCCCCCGTCTCCATTGAAGCTGAGCCATCAACGGATACCGAGATAACGCTAAGCGAGCTATGGCAGGAGGTGCTCGGTACACCGGTTGCGGTGAATGAAAATTTCTTCAGCGCAGGCGGTGACTCACTCACGGCCCTACGCCTAATCGCAAAAATCGAGCTGCATTTTGAAATCAAACTGCCCGTTGCTTCGTTATTTAACGCGCAAACCATTGAAGAACAGGCACAGCTTATTGAGCAGGAACAACAAGGCTTCTCGCCTATCGTTTGCATTAACAAAGGCGTTGAGGGAGTCACCCCTATTTTTGCCTTTCATGCACTTGGCGGCATGGTATTAAGCTATCAACCGCTCGCTAACGCCATGGGTAATGATCAGCCTTTTTATGGCATTCAAGCCTATGGATTTGAGGATAATCAAACGCCTTTTACCAACCTCGATAACATGGTGGATTTTTATCTTGAGGCCATCGAAGCACAACATGACGGCGATTTTAAACTCATCGGCCATAGCGTTGGTGGATTAATTGCCCTGGAAGCGGCACGCAAGCTTATCGCTAAAGGTAAAAAAGTCACCTACCTTGGATTGGTTGATACCCATCCTCCTGTGGGTTATTTGGGTATGGCTGTCGATGATGCCTTTATATTGAAAACCTTTGTAGAGCATAATTTTGGCAAAGTGGATTTACCATTATCCAAGCTCCGCCTCTTACCCAAAGAGAAAATGATTCAAAAGGTCGTTGAAGGGTTAAATGGTCTGGTGAATGCATCCTTTATCGAACGTGCCATTGCTGTTATCAGAGGATTCCAGCAACAAATGAGCGGCTTTAAACTTAAACCACTGGATGTTCCCCTTGAGCTATTCCGCGCACAAGAAGCGATGGAATCCTTTGGCGGAAAACTCAAAGGCCGCTTGTTAAAAGATAAGGCGCACACCTTGGGGTTTCATAAAATAAGCCACAACTTCCAATTAACGCAAGTGCCTGGCGATCATTACACCATGCTCAGTGAGCATGCTGAATCCCTAGCGCAAGCGATTAAGCGTTTTGATGTTTAATAAATAGACTTCGAAGCGCTCAGAATGAGCAGAAAACCGCCTGCAATCAATGATTTCGCCTAGCGATGAACACTTAAAACGATAATATCTTTGCTGCTGGAACTTAAATTAAGGTTTGTATTCTGATCTAAATAGAATTCGTCATTTATTTAGTGAAGTTTTATGCACATTTTTAAGATAGTTTTTTTTTATTTCTTCTAATAGCTTTCCCTGGCTATTCTGGTTTAGATTATACTCATTTGAAGATGAGTGATGACGAGAGAAAAAAACTGCTAAATGATAATTATTGCGTGCTTTTTCAAATTTTTTCTTCACAAGAATATCTGACGCTCGCACAAAATAAGCTACACAATGATACTGTAAGTGATCCTGTTAATTTCGAATGTTGTGTAGCATACCTGGAAGAAATAACAGACCCTTCGCTGCTTCAATCTATGAAAACAGAAATGGTTGTTAAGGCAAACAAAATTACTGTTGATGTCTCCCTAACTAAATCTGATGAGGAATTAAATTTATCTTATATCGCACCAAAATCTCTTCCTGCAATATTTTTTGATAAAAAGGACGACATACAAAGTGATATGAAGACGTGTGAAAAAATATTTTTTAAAAATTCCCTTACGAGTGAACGTTATTAACAAGCGACCCTACATAATGCATTGCGATTCTCTGTCGCAAAAAAAATGTTATATTCTGCTTTTCCTTATTGTATAAGCGATTGCCGGAAGCGATGGAATCCTTTGGCAGAAAACTCAAAGGCCGCTTGTTAAAAGATAAAGCGCACACCTTGGGGTTTCATAAAATAAGCCACAACTTCCAATTAACGCAAGTGC
>CAKMZU010000049.1 GCA_929200485.1 uncultured Gammaproteobacteria bacterium
CTAGGAGACCGTCCGAGAACAGTCTGCTCGACCTAAATTCCAGATAAGCGGCTAAATTCTTCGTCAAATTTCCTTAAATAGATCGACTATTCGCAGAAATTTTTCAAAAAATTTATCTTACTTCTATGAAATTTATCATCGAACGCAATTCTCGGACGCCCTCCTAGTACTTCGATTCACAGCATTTCTCGGGTCAGCAGGCTCCGAGGCAACGCTATATTCCCATTTATTTATCCTGAGTCAAGTCTCTGTATTATTGCTTGAATACGCAACCAGTGGCTGTGAATTAATGAGTTAGTCTTGTTTATCAGAAGAGCTATAACAGGATTTTATCAATATATTGCTTTTATATTCCCAGTGATCTTCAACCCAGACACAACGATCAATACAACCCTGCGCAGACTCGTCACTGTATCGCTCGTCATGATTATAAATCATCAGTGTTTTACCCTCGCTCTGTTGAATCTTAGGGGAATAAAATTCGTTGGGACGACTTAAGAAATTGGTTAAAGCCTCAGTCACCTTATCGAACTGATTAACCTTCATTAAACTGATAACCGTTGGTGGCATCATAGGCGCAAGCCCTTGTTGATGGGATCTCAGTGCCCTGGAACAAGAGAGCCATTGATAACCTATAATTTCAGAGTTATCTATCGTCACCTGATCATCATTGCAAAGGGCAACATAAAAATACGTATCGAATCGTTTCGGTATGCCTTCAGGTGTTTGCCATCTTGAGACAGGGATCAGTGAATCAGAAAGTAATTCAATACCTGTTTCTTCCTTTACTTCGCGCAATGCCGTTTGCACCAACCTATCCTGCAAGCTGTCTCCCTGATCGGTATCATCTAATTTTCCACCTGGAAAAACCCAATACCCACCAAGCACCTGAAGTGCTTTCGAGCGCTCAAGCAAGAGGACTTCTATCCCGTCTATAGCGTCTCTAAGAAGTATGACTGTCGCTGCTTTTTTCATTATTGATATAGCCTGACGGTGAATGATTTATCCGTAGAAGTGATACGCTACCAGAATTGCCGCCGTAATACCTGCAAAATCAGCTATCAACCCACAAGCGATGGCATGCCTGCCGTAGCGAATACCCACACTACCAAAATATACTGCCAAAACATAGAAAGTCGTTTCTGTTGACCCCTGAAAAATCGAAGCCAAACGGCCAGTAAAAGAATCGGCACCATAGGTCGTCATGCTTTCAACCATCATGGCTCTTGAACCAGACCCTGAAAATGGCTTCATTAATGCCGTTGGCAAAGCATCAACAAAACGAACATCTCCCCCGAAAAATGAGACGACCGCTCGAATACCAGACAAAAGCACATCCAGTGCGCCAGAAGATCTAAGCGCTGCAATAGCAACCAGCATCGCCAATAAAAAAGGGATAATGGTGATCGTCACTTTAATCCCCTGCTTTGCCCCAGAGATAAAACAATCATAAACCGGTACTTTTTTTATGCTTGCCACAAACAAAAAGGCAAATATCACTAATAGCAAGCTCATACTTCCCGCATGGGCTGAAAATTGATTCATTTGTTCCGCTGATTGCCCGGCAATCCAGAAAATAAGACTCATCAATAAGATAAATGTTGGCACCATATAAATTAAAAAACCAAACCGCCACAATGGTAATCGCTGAACAGCTGCAACTGCTAGAATGCCAGCTATTGTAGAGGCACTCGTCGCCAAGAGTATTGGTAAAAATACATCGGTAGGATTAGCGGCACCTTGTTGCGCACGAAAAAGAAAAATAGTGATGGGAAATAAAGTCACTGAGGACGTATTTATTACCAGAAAAACAATTTGAGCATTGGTTGCGGTATCCGGTTTCGGGTTTAATTTCTGCAGATCCTTCATTGCGGTTATGCCCACTGGCGTTGCGGCATTATCCAAGCCCAAAATATTGGCCATCATGTTCAAAGTGACTGAACCTATTGCTGGATGCCCCTTGGGGACTTCAGGCATCAACACCCGAAATAGTGGTGATAACAGTATCGACAGCCTCCGCATAACACCGGATTCTTCAGCCACACGCATAAGGCCGCACCAAAACACCAATAAACCCAGAAGCCCTATACAAATATCAATGGCCACTTTGGCCATTGAAAATAAACTGGTTAACACCTCATTAAAAACGCCGTAATTACCAAGAAATACAGCCTGATAACTACAAGCGATGAATGCAATAAAAAAAAAGCTGGACCACAATCTATTCATAAAAAATTCATAAAAAACATTATCGAAAAATCAAAAAAGTGAGTAGAGGCAATACAGGCTGAATCAAGGCCAACTAAATCCAACAGAGATTAGGCTAGATCAGGGGTTGAATCAAGGCGAATAAATTATCGGATACAGCAAGCACAAAAGGCTTATTTTCATAAAGATGTGGAACTTTAAACAAATAGGTACTCAAAATACTGTCCTAAACAAAAGTCTTGATAAAGAAAATTATGTTAAATAAATTATTCTATAAGCCATTGTTTTCTGCTTATATCTTACTTTTATTCTTGCCCGTTGCCTTTGCTGAAAATCCAAGTACCGGTATCAGCATGAACGATTTAAATAAAGCTGTTGTCAAGTTACACGTTCAGTCCAAGACGGCCAACATCCATTACCCGTGGAACGCAGGCACACTTCAGCAAAAATCTGGATCAGGTTTTATTATTTCAGTGGGTGGCCAAAAACGCATTTTAACCAATGCCCATGTCGTGAGTAACCATGCCTCTATTCGCCTTCGTAAAATTGGCTCTGATCTGGAGCACTCAGCAGAAGTTGAATTTATCTCTCAACAGCGTGACTTAGCGTTAGTGAAACCCATCAACCCGAATTTCTTCGAAGATACAGTCGCACTTCCCTTCCATGAAAAAGTCGTCTCTATCGGTGATACAGTCTCTTCATATGGATTCCCTATGGGAGGTAGGACGATTACCACGACTAAAGGTGTTCTTTCTCGAATTGATTTCAGCTCCTATTCATTTTCGGGCTACGATAATATCGTGTTTCAAATAGACGCAGCAACCAACCCCGGCGTTAGTGGCGGGCCAACATTATCGGGTAATCATGTTATCGGTGTAAACTTTCAAGGCATTGAAAATGCCGATAATATTGGCTACATCATCCCCTATTCTGTGGTAAATGAATTCTTGGAAGATACAAAGCGCTCCAAGCCATTCGCCCCCTACGTCAACGAGGTACCATTCATTTCAATCAATTGCACCCCACTGCAAAACAACCAACTGAGGAAAATCATTGGGATTGCACCAGAGGAAACTGGCGTTTTAATCTCTGAACTATCCGGTCTTGAAAAAGAAAAAAATCTTTTGCAAACGGATGATATTTTATTAGGCATTGATGGCTATTCCATAGGCAATCAAGGCAATATCAATTTGTTTTCCGATGACACTATCTCCTGGCAGTCAATAGTCAGCTCTAAGCAAATAGGTGATCATGTAATGTTAACCATCAAACGACAAGGGCAGATACTCTACATTGACTACCCACTTAGCCACTCTTATTCGGACTCTTACCGGATTCCCTCATCAAATAAAAGCGAACTGAGTTATATCGTTCTCGGTGGTCTTGTCATTATTGAAGTCAATCAAAACATTTATCTTGATAGCCATATGTACAATTTGCCTAACTTGACAAAATTTCAACAGCGCTTCAGAAAAACTGACGCATCAACCAGTGATCACGTACTCATCGTCTCTAACGTTCTATTTCATCCAGCCAATGAATTTTATGAAGGCTTGAGATACTCAGTATTAAAAAAGATGAACGGTGAAAAACTTCTGAACCTTGAGCACCTGAAATCACTGTTAGAGAAAGCAAAAGAAAACAGAACCACCATCCGACTTGAAGGCAAAAATATCAGTTCAAAATCGGTGTTTTTTGGCTTCACATGGGACGATATATCAGCAGCACAAAAAGAGATCAAAGAGATTTATGGCGTACCGAGGAATCTTTATTAAAACGTACAGAAGAAGAATAACAGGCGTCAATGAAAATACGCAAGGAACAATACAAGTTAAACGATGACTAATTCATTGAAATTATAAAATCCAGCCATGGATTAAACCACTAGCAAAGAAAGACAATGTATAAATTTTTCCATATACATTTAATTTTGTTAATCACTGCGTTTCACATGACATCACAAGCAGTGATTTGTTCTCAACACGGACCTCACTTTCTAAGCAAAGAAGATACCATCTTAGGAACTTTTTTCCGTCAAGAATTAGCCACGCTATTTTCTCAAAAAGGTGAAGACCCCATATTTAAACTAGATCAAGAGTCTCGTGAAGGTATGCCACTCAATTGGCCTAAAAATGAACCATGGCCATTAAAAGAAGGCATATCGATTACTAGAATAGACGAGTTTGACCCTCCTATTTATTTACTATCAAATCAAAGTGAGGTTAAAGGTTGTGAAACAGAGCGTGCAAACATATATAAAGAAAAACTTGAAGAGTTAATCGCTGAAAGTGAAAAAGAAACAACAAGATTGATAAATCTAATACTAGACTCTTTGCTAAATAGACGCCCTGATCTATTTTTCCCCATGGATTCTGCGGGTGCAAATAATGCCAGAGCATCGATCAATCTAAATAAAGTAAAAGAAGAAATGCAGAAAGGGAATTTAAGCATACTGACAGAAGATTTGATTCAGAAGGCAAAGAATCATCAACCTGAACCATACGTAAAATGTGTAATTCAGCACAGAGATCAGGTTACACCCGAAACTCAAGCAGAGGAAGTTAGACTAAATCTTGAGGCTTTACATTTGCCCAATAACACTGGAAATACATATACAAATGAACCTCCGCCTTCCTATGAGGATGCGATGAAGGAAAACCTTGAAAAACCCGATTAATTTTTTCCTCATAAATTATTGCTGTTCAGAATCCCTTGATAATCTCCTAGGAAGGTTGATAGCTTAAATATCTCTCTTCCCTTTAACTAATTTGAAAATGAAAGTCATTCAGACTCATCAGCAACCCAATTGATTATTCATACTATATTTTCGTTTTGAGCAAGATTCACTTCATGGCGAGATGAATTAATCGTTGTGCATGGTCAACATGGAGCTGTTCGATAATCGCGCCATTTAAAACGGCAATGCCCTGGCTTTGATCACGGTTATTCCAGGCATCAACAATCGCTTTTGCTTGGCTCAGCTCATCTTCTGATGGAGAGAATACTTCATTTGCAGGCGCAATTTGATCAGGATGGATCAGTGTTTTCCCATCAAAGCCTAACGTTTTACCTTTAATACAGGCAAGCTTAAAACCTTCAGTATCTTTGAATGCATTATAGACACCATCAAGAATGTCACAATCAAAGGCTCTTGCAGCCATAATGCACTGACTGAAAGCATACTGAAACGCTGAATCATCCACTGGTGGCATTAAACGCATACACTTAGACAGGTCATTAGTACCCATTAAAATCACATGCACACTTTCTTCAGCGGCTAATTGCTCAACATTGAGTACCCCTTTGGGCGTTTCAATATTCAGCCAAACCGGCACTTCTCTACCCAGCACAGCCAGCGCTTCATTAATCGCTTCTACAGACTCAGCTTTAGGTAGACAAAGACCGTCAATGGTTAAATCTTTTAAAGCCACCAGATCATCATATCCCCAAGAGGTTTCAAGGCCATTGACCCGAACAACCACTTCTTTTTTTGGCTCGCTGGTACTCAAAAATTTGGTTAAATTTTCACGTGCTTCGGCCTTTTGTGAAGGATCAACCGCATCTTCCAAATCATACAATAAGACATCCGCAGGAACGGTCAGTGATTTTTCAAGCACTCGTGGCTTTGAACAAGGCAGGTAAAGGCTACTTCGCCTCTTTTTAATTTCCATGAGCAATTTTCACTTTAGGGTAATAAGGTTTTAAGATTTTATCGGCTATATCATTGACATCAACTGCCCAAGTCTCAGGTGAGGTCATTTGAATTTGCCCCAGCGAGCCTTGATAAACAATCTGGTATGGAATAGCAACACCTTGATAGCCTCTATAAATAGTACCACCTAAAGATGTATAGGCCATCAGTTTTAATGATACGCCTTTTGCTTTTAACGGCACTGGCGCATTTTTGGGTTTGTTGACTAATTTCAGGGGTATCTTCGCATTATCCCAATGTGCGATATTTTTTATCACTTGTGCATCTCTTAATTCAATCTCTGACTGAAAAACCACATCGAATCCATAGTAATGTTTTAAGCCTTCTATCACTGCTCGAAGGTAACTTGCAGGTTCCAACGGAAGACTTTGCTTAAGCTTTGGGTGATAAACGGCGCCAGTGGTATTTAACGCGGACTCTGTTATCTGCTGATATAGTGCTGGATCAATATCAATTACCTGATATTTGTGCTTAACAAGATCCTGCTTTAACGCGATAGTTAAACTCTCTGAAGCGCTGGACAAACCCGCCTGCTGACTAGTGACAGGTAACACCACCGCACGATTGGCCGGTAAATAAAATGATGCCAAATTACTTTTTTTCTCCGTTGTTGTGCAGGCGGAGAGTAAAATCATCAGCAATAAAAAAACAGTTAAACGCATGAAATATCCTAAACGATGCATTAACAGAAGGCTGAATCATAGCGCAATTGGTAAAAAAAATCGTTATTTGCCTGCATTAATGAACAGATAAACAACAATCCTCCGCTTCCTCTACTGTAGCCCCTGTCATCTATTGTTCATATTTTGTTCACAATTAAGCAACCCTGGCTCCCTAAACTGAAAGGGTGAGACATTTAAGTCTAAAGGGATGCCCAAGATGAAAACCAATTTGCTTGCTTTAGATACATCAATTTATCTGCTGTTGGTCAAACTGCAAAGCAGAAGATCAATTGTCCAAAGCTTTCGTGCCTTATCGTTTACCGGCGACGGTTATTTCTATCCGATCATCGGTCTCGGTTTAGTATTTCTTGATCCGAACAATCACCCTTATTTTGCCTTTTCAATGATCGTGGCCTTTTTAATCGAAGTTCCGCTTTTTATTAGTCTTAAAAAAGCCTTCAAGCGCGAAAGGCCGTTTCAGGTGTTATCAAACGGCTATCAACTGATTAAGCCGAGTGACGAATTTTCATTCCCATCCGGGCATAGTGCAGCAGCGTTCGTTTTCGCTTCTCAAATCGCGTTTTTCTATCCAACACTTGCGATAGTGTTATATGGATGGGCAAGCCTTGTGGCCTTATCCAGAGTCATCCTGGGAGTTCATTATCCGCTGGATATTCTCTCAGGCGCTTTACTCGGATCTGTTTGCAGCGTCTTTTCATTGATTTTTTTCTCGCTCATTTAACGTCAATCTTCAAGGGGCTTACACATGAAAATACTTTATGGCATCCAAGGAACGGGGAATGGTCATCTAGCACGAGCAAGAGCGCTAGTACCCGCCTTACGAAATCAAGGGATTGATATTGACTTTGTTTTCTCCGGCAGACCCGAAAAAGAATATTTTGATATGGAAATCTTTGGTGATAACTGCCGCTTCTTTGATGGTTTGACCTTTGTCACTGAGCAGGGTCGTCTAAAAAAATTTAAAACCCTCATTCACAACAATGTCATTCGCTTTATTAAAAACCTATCAGAACTTAACACAACAGAATACGATTTGGTTATCAGTGATTTTGAGCCTGTGACCGCTTGGTCAGCCAGAGTAAAAAAAGTGCCAAGTATTGGCATCAGCCATCAATGTGCGTTTGATTTTTCTGTCCCCAAGGTGCCAGGTCATTACCCTGAACAGTTAATTATGCGATATTTTGCACCCACTCATCATCGCGTTGGGCTGCATTGGCACCATTTTAATTACCCCATTTTTCCTCCTATCATTAAAACCAATGAAGCCAGGCCCACCATAGCAAATAAAATCCTTGTCTATATGGGGTTTGAACCGCTTGACGACATTATTAGTTTTGTCAGCGGGTTTAGTGAGTATGAATTCCATATTTATGCAAAAGTCAGTGAACAACAATCACTCGGCCATGTCACTATTCACCCGCTGAATCATGATAATTTTCATCGGGATTTAACGGATGCTGCTGGTGTGATTTCAAACGCAGGGTTTGAACTCTCCAGTGAATGTATCGCTTTAGGTAAAAAGCTATTAATTAAACCTTTAAATGGCCAATATGAACAAATGTGTAATGCCCTGGCTTTACAAAAATTAAAACGCGCGACCATTATTGACAGTTTTGATCAACGTATTCTAACCCAATGGCTTGAAGGTACACCCCACAAGCCTGTCACTTACCCTAAAGTCAGTGACGCCATTGCCAAATGGATAAAATCTGGCCATTGGAGCGACACTCAATCGCTTGTTGCTCAACTTTGGCAAGGCATGCCTGAGGCAGGAATCCAGGGAAAATTAAACTCACCTCTTGAAATAGATGCCATTTATTAGCATGATGGGGGTTTATTTTACCCCGTGCTTTTATGAAAAACGTTCTTATTACAGGCTGCTCTACAGGCATTGGCTACCATTGCGCAAAAGCGCTTGTAGCAAAAAACGTTAACGTGATTGCTACCGTCCGATCTGAGCGTGACAAAAGCCGATTAGAAGCTGAAGGCTTAAGCGTCATATTGATGGATATGCAAGACGACGCATCCATTGAAGCGGGTTTTGATTTGGCATTGAATCAATTTCACGGTCAGATCGATGCGATTTTTAATAATGCCGGGTTTGGTCAATGTGGTGCCATTGAAGATCTATCGACAGACGCTTTGCGAAATCAATTTGAAACCAATGTCTTTGGTGTTCATACGCTTACGCGCAAAGCCTTACCTATGATGCATAAACAAGGCCATGGTCGAATTATTCAACATTCGTCGGTTTTAGGGTTTGCCGCCCTAGCCTACCGAGGTGCTTATAACGCCAGCAAGTTTGCACTCGAAGGGCTGACTGATACATTACGACTTGAGCTATTTAACAGCCCAATCCATGTCAGCTTGATTGAACCTGGCCCTATCGAAAGCCAGTTTCGGGCAAATGCATTAAAAGCTTTCAAAACTGAAATTGACTATAAAAACAGTCGTTATTCACAAGCCTACGCCCAACAAATTAAGCGACTGGAGGCGACAAAATCATTGCAGGGTGCACTTGGCCCTGAGGCAGTATTTGAAAAACTATGGCATGCACTAACAGCTGACAAACCTAAAGCACGGTATTATGTCACAAAGCAGACGCATCTCATTGCCCTGCTTAAACAATTTTTGCCTACTTCTGCTATTGATCATATTCTTGCAAAAAATGGCTAGAAGCTAAGTTGCAAATCTTCGAAAGCTTTTGTTGAGAATCTTCCTGAGAATAAACAGAGTCGATTAGCCAATCTGTTTTCGTGAATCTTTATTCTGAACTTACCTCTTTCTCCATTGTCAATTCACTAGCAGATAATAATAGCTGTGAATCCAAGGAGAATTCAATTGAGAGTGCAAAATAAACAAGCCTACCTTAAATATTCAATAGGTTATCTTTGCTTTGCATTATCAATTTCCATGTTATCTTTCTTCAAAGCACCTGTTTACGGAGCAAAAAGCAACAAGAGTAATGATAAGCTTCCGACGAATCATCTCCACTATAAGTGTCCCAACAAGAATCCCCATCACAAAAAATCAGCTCTGGAGATTGCTAAAATGTTTCATTTACCCTTAACATTTTTTGAGACCTTGGACTCCAAGAATAAAACAAAAAATGAATACAAAGGTGATGAATTAATTGAAGAAATTACTAATAAGGTTTTCGATAGAATCGCCAATTTGGAAACGATCAACTCTAAAGAATTAAGAGAAACTGTCGCTAAAGAAATAGTATACACATTAAAATCTGCAAGTATTGCGAGTCTAGATGATATTATTATTCTTATAAAACGTATTGAGTCTAGGGTAGGCTTAATGTCTACTAAAATACAAATAAATACGACCATATATCAGATGTTAAATGATAAAGATAATTGGCTAACCTTGGCTAAACAATTGCATAACGCTATGTCTGGAGGACATCAGTAATTTTTATTGATACCTGACAGCCAGGCAACTTAAAAAATTCCCTGCGAGAAATTTTATTTTTCAGGCGAGAATTATTCCCGCTCATTCTCCCTAAAATTAAGCACATCCGCTATTTTATCGCGATAATCGTCATGTGCATCCCAAAGATTTCTATCAATGGCTTCAAGCAAACGCTCACCCATCTCTTGTAATGCCTCAGGGTTATTATCCTGCAAAAACTGCTGATTATCAGGATCCAGCAACAAGGTTTCAGTCACTTGCTTATATTGATAACTATCGACCAATTGGGTCGTTGCATCATAAGCAAAGAGATAATCCACAGTCGCTGCCATTTCAAAAGCGCCTTTATGTCCGTGCTTTTTCATCCCTTCAATCCATTTTGGGTTAAGCACCCGTGATCGAATGACTCGGTTAAGTTCTTCTTTGAGCGTTCTTATCTTTGGCGTTTCAGGGTTTGAATGGTCGTTGAGATAACTTTGAGGAGCCTTACCGGACATTTCAGTGACAGCATTAATCATACCGCCTTGAAATTGATAATAATCATCGGAATCCAAAATATCATGCTCACGGTTATCCTGATTTTGAATCACAGTATCGAGTTGAGAAAGCCTGTGTTCAAAACTGGATTTTGCTACCACACCTGCTTGATGCGCATGGGAATAGGCATAGCCGCCCCAATTGACGTAGGCTTCAGCAAGGTCAGCCGGTTTTTCCCAGCACTTTTCGTCAATCAGGCCTTGTAATCCCGCACCATAACTACCGGGCTTAGAACCAAATACTCGAAACTTTGCCTGTGCGCGAGCCTCCGTTTCACTTACCCCTTCCGAAACTAATGCATCGATTCTATCTTCAATATGTTTGGCAATCGTATTGGATTGCCCCGGCTCATCTAACTCTGCAATCGCATTAACGGCTGCATCAAAAAGCCGAATCACATTGATAAAGGCATCTCGGAAGAACCCTGAGACTCTCAAGGTCACATCAACACGCGGCCTGCCTAATAGCATCGCCGGGATGATAGTAAAATCAATCACACGTGAGGAACCTTCTGCCCAAACAGGCTCCACTCCCATCAGGGCAAACGCTTGAGCGATATCATCACCACCTGTGCGCATGGTGGCTGTCCCCCAAACGGATAAACCGAGTTGTTTCGGATAATCGCCATGGGCTTGCAGGTGACGCAGTATCAAGTTTTCTGCGGATTTTTTACCCAATGCCCAGGCCGCTTTTGAGGGAATTGATCTGTTATCTACTGAATAAAAATTCTTACCCGTTGGCAGTGTATCCAAACGCCCTCGCGTTGGTGCGCCACTCGGCCCTGCTGGAACAAATCGACCTGAGAGTCCATCCATCAGTGCACTCAATTCATTTTTTGCTGATTGATTTAACGCTGGGATCAAGGTGGATTGCATCCAGTTTAATAACTTATGGGCATTTCCAAATGCGAGTTCATCACATACTTGCCCATCTAACATGGAATTTACTATGCATTTAGCTAATCGTTCTAATCGCTCGCGTGTATGGGCACTGGTCCGCCAAGTCTGATCACTGATCTGTTGTAAAATGTCAGGTTGATTTCCAAGCCAAGGCTCAACAGGTGATTGAAGTGGATTAAAGGGTTGACCCTCATGAATAAGGGATAAATCGTCACTTAAAGCATGGAGCAACCCCATCTCTTCAGGTTTATCGCCTCTAGGTAATCGTACCAAAGCAACCAAGGTATCCACAAAGGATGCCTGCTCCGGTAATTGACCCAAAATATGCAATCCCTGACGAATTTGTGCCTCTTTAATATCACACAAATAGGTATCTAACGCCTCCAGCAATGATTCATCATCAGAAGTCGTTTGAGCACCGGGTAATTCTTCAACAATATTTTCTTTCTTGATATGTTCGATAATGGCTTTTTTTAAAAAATCCGTCCGTTTCTGATCCACTTCCGCTGCTTGATAATACTCATCAACCAAGGATTCCAGCTCAAACAATGGGCCGTAGGTTTCTGCTCTGGTTAATGGCGGCATCAGATGATCGATAATCACTGCCTGTGTTCGTCTTTTTGCTTGTGAGCCTTCACCCGGGTCATTAACAATAAATGGGTAGAAATGAGGTATTGGCCCAAGTACAGCATCAGGCCAACAGTTCGCACTTAAGCCTGTGCCTTTACCGGGAAGCCATTCAAGATTGCCGTGCTTGCCGACATGCACAAGTGCGTTAACCTTAAAAACTCCACGCAGCCAAAAATAAAATGCCAAATAACTATGCGGGGGAACAAGGTCTGGATCATGATAATTCGCATTCAAATCCATGTTAAAACCACGTGCAGGCTGAATACCGACAAAGATTTTATTGAGCCTAAAGCCCGCAATCATTAGCCTGCCCTGCCGATATTTCGGGTCATTTGAGGGCTCACCCCAACGCGATAATACTGCCTGTTGATTTTCTAAAGGTAATAATTCAAAACTTTTCTGATAGTCTTCTAAAGATAGACTCTGCCAGCAGCCTTTACTCCCAATACTTGATAAATCATTAGTGACACCAGAGGTAAGCTGCTCAATTAACTCATGCGTATCGGCGGGCAATTCACCAGTATCATATCCCTCAGCTTGCAACTTGGATAAAATATTTAACGTAGATGCCAGAGTATCAAGCCCCACACCGTTACCTATACGCCCATCCTGCGTTGGGTAATTCGCAAGAACCAAGGCTAATTGTTTGTTCTGGTTTTGCGTATGTTGAAGCACACAAATATTTTGGGCAAGCCTGACCACCCATTGTGCTCGCTCATCATGCAGCTGATATTGCACAACATTAATTTGGCAGGATTTATCATAATAGGCTTCGGCCTTAAAACTCACAGGGCGAGTAATAATTCGACCGTCCATCTCCGGTAGCACCACTTGCATCGCCATATCTTTGGATTTTAACCCTTGAAGGCTATCCTCCCAATCTTCAACCAGTCCCGAACAAAGAATCAGCTGCAATACAGGCAATGACCATAAAGAATCTATTTGTGTAGGTTCTGAGGCAATGGCGGCATCTTCAAGAAATTGGCTCGCAAAACCCGTGGTATTAAGAATGAGACCAACATTAGTGCTGTCTAACATTTCAGAGATTTGATCAACGACTTTCTGATTTTTTAACGAAGCAATGGCTAAAGGTAAAACACCTAAACCTTGCGCTTCAAGCTTATCGATCAACTGATCAAAAACCCGTAAATTTCCAGATTGAATGTGGCTCTTATAGAAAAATAACGCTACGACAGAGGAACAATTTTTCTTAGAAGCATACCAGTCATCCAGTGTAATCTGCCCTCGTGATTGATCATAAATAAAACAATCTGGCAATGCCTCTGGCATTGAATATGGCAAAGATAAATCAAAAAAAAGCTGCCCTAAAAAGTGATAAAAAGAGAGGAGATTTTGTTGGCCCCCTCCTCTTAAGTACTGCCACAGTAGAGTCACCCAATCTTTATCTACCGTAGATTTTACTATCAACGCATCGTCTGATTGATCATCGCCTGGCATAAAGATTAACTGAATATTTTTCTGGCGCGCAAGAAGTTGCAGTTGTTCGACACCGTATGGCCAATAAGTTTCGCCACCAAGCAGGGATACAAGAACAACCTTGGCTTTTGAGAGTACAGCGTCTTCATACAGATCAAATGCAGCAGGTTTTACCAGCTGCATCCAATTAGCTAGACGAACGGAAGGGTAGTTTTGGGGTAATAGTTTCTGAATCTGCGCCAAAGCCGATAACGAACTGTCTTGCGCAGAGAGAATAACAATATCAGCGGGTGTCTGCCCTAAATCAATAATACCTTCCTGGTCATCATAACCTCCTGGCTTAGCAGTCAATAAATGCACAACGCGCCTCCAATAATGCGGGAAGCGATTTTATCAGAAAACTAATTTTATGTATGAACTTTATGCCCTTTTGCTTTTCAACAAACCAATTAGGAATAAATTTGAACGAACACGGATGCGAAAATTTGAGCCGCAATAAATTGAAGGCGACTAAATTAACAGCATGAAAGCATTTGAAAATGTCAGATTTATTTATACATTTAACACCAAGAGATGAAGATTTATGTCACCCCTAGTATACCTATCGATTCTTTCAATAATCTGCTGGTTAAACTTTGCCCACACAATGGGCATCAGAGAGGAAATCGAAGCCACTGGAGAGTCAAAAGAGCAGGCTTCCACAACACCTGAACGTATTTACAACCTGGATTACATCAAAGACCAGAAAGTCTTTCTAGGTGAATGTGCACAGATTGCAGATAAATACCCTTTACTTTTCTCTGGTTTTGACGATCGTGTAACCACTAGGAAAACTGACCATGGCTTAATGTATTCTCCAAAATTTAAAACAACAGAAAAAACAAAAGAGACTGCAGATGACTACTTCAAATATATAAAAAATAAATTTAACCGGATACTAACTACAAACAGCGTGAAGTCATTGGGCTCTATAGAAGATAAAAACGAGCTCGATAGGTTACTAAATGCAATGCACATTTACTACAATCCTAAAAACGGCTTATTTAAAGCCTCGCAAATTCATGAGATCCTGGAGGAGTCAGGGTATTCCTTCACTCATAGCGTAGGGACAAGAAAATCAGAGAAGTACTACAAAGGGAGCAAGTTAAATAAAAAAGGGGAAGAATGCGAAATTGAATCACTTATAGCAGAGCAACTGAGATATACCACCAGTGAGAACAACCTTAAAATTGGGGTGATATTCAACCCTGAACAAAAGTTGAATGACGTTGATCTGAAAGAGTACTATAAACAGCTTGATGAAAATTCAGATCCAGAAACGAAAACCAGACTGACGCTAATGAACTATGCTCTCGCTTGCCTCTGCGGCCCTGAAGTTTTAAGAAAATATGCACGCTTAAATCACGCTCAAGACAAGACGGAAAAAAAACAAAGACGTGAATTTACATCAATAAAGATGGAAGAACGTAAAGAACTAACAAAAAACGAGTTAGCTATAGACAGGAAAAATCCTACAGATGAGCAAAAAGACTTAGCGACAGCAAAAGATAAACAGACATGGAAAACTCAGAAAAGAAGAAGAAACAGGTCTAGAAAAGCACACTCATCCACACCTGAGTCAGGGCTAAATAGTTGAGACTGTAGTGTTTTTATGACGAGTTTATTAAGGGCACCTCTAATAATTGATTTTGAAATTCTGCGCTGAATTTCAAGGTTTTCAGTAAGGCGAAGGTTGCCGTTAATGTTAG
>CAKMZU010000050.1:0-5656 GCA_929200485.1 uncultured Gammaproteobacteria bacterium
AAATCTGTGACTGCTGAACCAGACAAATGCTGTGAAACGAAGTTCTCGGACGGTCTCCTAGTCATCCTTCATTTAAGTTTTTTCAGTGCGTGGGTGGGAGACCACAAGCTACAAATTTCATTTATTAAATTAATTAAATTTCACTGTATTGCCGTTGATAGTAGGTTCAAAGATATGGGTTTTTTAAAAATGTTCAGAGATAGTATTCTGCTCATAATATTATTTTTTATCTTATGTGTTGTAGAGCATTCGATTTCGGCTGGAGGGCTGGTGCCGCAAACAGATAATAGAGAAGAATTGAAATCTCATGAGAACCCAAATTGTTCCGCTAGTGTGTTTGATTCTGAAAGTGGTTCTGCAGGCGAGACGCAAATTTGTTCGCTCTTAGATGGAGGAAATGGCCCAGGTATATTTGAGAAACTGCATTGTTTCTTAAAAGAAGAAGGAAATTCATGCTCACATGAAATGGAAGGGGTAATCGCCTGGAGCAAAAAATGTAGTGAGTTTGTTTTAGGTGCTCAGAAAATGCTATCAGAGAAAGAGTCGAAAATGGAAGAGGATAAAAATAACACTCCCATAATAGAGGATAAAATTAGATATGACATTTTTAAAAATGATGAACATATGGGATTAAGTTTTTATCTACACGAACTGAAAAACTGGAAGGGGTATGGTACAAAATATCTATTGCTGGTGTTGTCAGCAGCAGGTAAAAAGGATGTATTAACCACATCATTAATAAGTCCGGATTTATTAAGAGACGATAGAGGTAGAGATAGAGATTATGATTTGAGGGCGGAATTCAAACCTACTGTAAATGAAAAATATCATTTGCCTATATTGCGTTCTTTAATGGAGGATAACGTTATATCAGGTTTTAAAAAATTAAATGAGCAGGGCCCTGAGCCAGTATATCTGTTAATGTGCCGGCTCGGTTATGATATTTATGGCATCAATGATGTTGAGACCGCAGCGCGGCAATCACCAATAAAAAGTGTTTGTCATTAATCTAAGTTGTTAGATTGATAAAATGCTCTCGATAGTGCTTTAGCTCATCGATGGATTCATAAATATCATCCAGTGCCAGATGGCTCCCCTTTTTCTCAAAGCTGTTAAGAATATCAGGCTTCCAGCGACTGGCTAACTCTTTTAATGTGCTGACATCAAGATTCCGATAGTGGAAATAGCTTTGCAGATCCTTCATGCCCTTTGCTAAAAAACGTCGGTCTTGGCAAATGCTGTTGCCACACATAGGGGATTTATGTTCTGGAACCCAATTTCTTAAAAAATCTATGGTTTGTGCTTCAGCGTCTGCAATAGAGGTGGTGGATTGTTTCACGCGATCAGTTAAACCAGATTTTTGGTGTTGGTTGATACACCAGGGGTTCATGTTTTCAAGCACTTCATCTGACTGATGAATAGCGAACACAGGGCCTTCTGCCAAGGTGTTCAGAGCTTTATCAGTGACAACGGTGGCAATCTCAATAATGACATCTGTTTCTGGGTCAAGCCCAGTCATTTCCAGATCAATCCAGATCAGGTTATCATCTCGTTTCATGGGATTCTCAAAAGGATAAATTTTTCTATTAGTAGCTCATTTGGCGCGGCTATGCAATGGAAGATTATGCTATGATTGGCAAAATAGGTTTATTAATTTTGTTATGGCTAAAAAGCGACTAACCCAGAAGCAATTGACACGCATTCGATCGAGACGTGACCAGAATGTCGATCGTTTAAAGAAGAATGCAGATGAAGTGTTTAAAGGTTTGGTTATCGCAAGGTACAGTAAACATGTACAGGTATTGATCCTTGAGGGTCCCAAGGTTCAAAAAATATATAAAGCCAATCTCAGGCGGCAGCTGGATAACATTGCCGTAGGGGATGAGTTGGCCGTTTCTTTTTCAAAAGAGCAAACCTTAGTGATTGAAGCAAGGCTTGATCGACGTTCAGAACTGCTAAGACCGGATGGTTTTGGCAATATGAAAGCGATTGCGGCCAATATTGACGAAGTCTTTATTGTGATTGCCAAAGTGCCACAGGTACATACCACGCTTCTGGATCGGTACTTGGCAGCAGCAGAAGTCGCAGGGATTGATGCCAGCATTGTTATTAATAAAGCCGATCTTTTTTCAGATAATGGAGAAGTCTTATCCCTTATCTCGATTTATGAGGCATTGGATTACCCTGTGTATCTAGTCAGCGCAAAAACAGGCCTTGGGTTGACTGAACTTGATGAGGCGATAGCAAACAAAACGTGCGTATTTGCTGGGCAATCCGGTGTTGGTAAGTCATCACTGGTGAATACCCTTTTAGGGACAGACGCAAAAGTGGGTGAGCTTTCCTCTTCTGTAGCTAAGGGTAAGCATACAACGACAACAGCAGAACTCTATTCGTTACCTTCGGGTGGGCAGCTGATTGATTCACCAGGTATCAGGGAATTTCACCTCACGCATTTCAAAGAAATTCAGGTTTATCGGGGGTTTAGGGAGTTTCATTCCGTGCTTGGCCAATGTCAATTTCGAGATTCTCGCCACAATGAAGCGCCCGGTTGTGCCGTGAATGCATTGATTGATGATGGAGGAATCTCAGATTCCAGACTTAATAGCCTTGAATATATTCTTGGTTCATCAGTATAAAGAAAGCATAGATTATAAAAACATCTGAAATCTTGCGTCATATTTCCCTTTAAATCGTTGAAAATCACGAATATTTAGGAAATTTTAGTCAGATTTTTTTGTCTAAGTTTTTTGAGTGCGTTTTGAGGACTCAAACTCGACTAATCGAATAAAACCTTTAAAATGACAGCCTTTTTATAAAGATCATGACAATGAAAGACTTGCCAGCCATAATTTCTCCAGAGGAGCTAAACGCCCTCATTGCTGACCCGCTAGCTGTTGAAACCACTGGTGCAGGTCATGATGGCCTTCTTATTATAGATCTTTGCCAAAAGCCTGAATATCAATCACGTTGCATTGCGTCAGCTGTACGTGTTGATTCAGCCGAATTGGTTCATGGTGAAAAGCCAGTGACAGGTCTGCTTCCTCCCAAAGAGCAGTTGCAGTCACTTTTTCGTCGTCTTGGGTTGACGCACGAAAGCCAGATAGTGGTTTATGATGATGCTAAAGGAACCTGGGCCTGTCGATTGATCTGGACGCTGGATGTCTTGGGCTTTGAAAAAACGACCTTACTTAATGGTGGGATTGATGCTTGGGTTGAGGCGGGGTTGCCTTTGAAGAAAGGTTATAAAGAACCCGTGCCAAGTCAGATCAATCTATCTATCGATACTGATCAGGTGGTCGATAAGGCTTATATCTTGAATGCACTTAATCACAATCGATTAACGGTTTGGGATGCAAGAAGTGCAGATGAGTTCAATGGCACAAAAGCGCTGGCTAAACGCTCTGGTCATATCCCCGGCGCTTTACACTATGAATGGACACGTTTACTTGATGATAAGGGGAAGGTTAGGGACTTATCCACGTTACAATCAGAATTATATTCATTAGGCTTAGATCCATCCGTTGAGCTGATAACGCACTGCCAGACACACAGACGATCGTCTTTAACCTATTTTGTTGCCAAAAAACTTTTAGGCTATGACAAAATAAAAGCCTATCCTGGATCTTGGGCAGAATGGGGAAATGCGGATGAAACGCCTATTGCGAGTTAATTCCGAGTCAATCCACTATTAATAAGAAATAATTATCATAAATCATTAGCCGGCTCTTTCGAATCAGCCGTCAAATTAATATCTTTAGGTTTCCTATGTTGTTTGAAAAACTTTTTTGCTTTATTCAGTATCTTCTCCCTCAGCATCTTATTTCTCGCGCAGTGGGTTGTTTGGCCCAGAGTCAAATCAACTGGATCAAAAAACCATTGATCGACATTTTCATTAAGGTCTTTGGGGTTAATATGGCAGAGTCGCTTAGGCAATCGCCGGAGGAATTTGAGCATTTTAATGACTTTTTTACCCGAGAGCTTAAGCCTGGCGCTCGTGTGATTTCTCAAGAAGAGAATGTCATTGTCAGTCCGGCAGATGGCGTTATTAGTGAGTGTGGGCCGATTGAAAATGGCAGTGTTCTTCAGGCAAAGGGGCAATATTACTCGTTGATGGCGTTAGTCGGGGGCGATTCAGAGCGTTGCAATCAATATATCGACGGTGATTTTATGACGATCTACCTTTCGCCAAAAGATTATCATCGTGTGCATATGCCTGTGGACGGCAAGCTCAAAAAAATGACCTATGTGCCGGGTAAATTATTTTCGGTTAATCAGGCAACAGCCAATAATGTTCCAGGACTTTTTGCTCGAAATGAACGTTTAATCTGTGACTTTGAAACCCCCCAAGGGCCAATGTGCATGATCCTTGTCGGAGCGATGATAGTGGCTGCGATAGAAACGGTTTGGGCAGGGCAGGTTGCACCGATTCAAAGAAAGATGGACACCGTGGATTATGAGCAGCCGCTAGAAACAGTTAACTTAAATCAAGGTGATGAAATGGGTCGTTTCAAGCTTGGGTCAACGGTTATTCTTTTATTTCCTAAAGATGCAGCAAACATGACAAAAAATTCAGGTGATTCGCTGCAAATGGGGCAAGCTATTGGTCAGGTTAAGTAGGCGTTAATAAAAATTTACAATCTATTAATCTTAAGGCTGGTTTTTAAACCTTTTATCTCGTTTGTTTTCTATAGAAGGATATTAAACAATATTGGATAAAAGTTATGAAAACACTGAAAGTTCTTATTATTTCTTTCATGTTGGCATCAACGCTTTCGGTTTCAGCTCGAGATTTAGGGAATAAATCTGGGGCGCAAAAGAGTTTTTTCGCTAGTACAGGCTTTATGGTTGCTGCCAGTGTTGTATTAGGCGTCGGTTTTGGTATTGGTGGGCATGAGGCTTATAAGCGATATTGGAAGAAAGCTGATTCGGGAGCAGCAGGTCAAACGAATCCCTCTCCCGTTAATAACCCAAAGAAAAGTGCGAAAAGAAGCTTAGGGCAAGTTGCCGCCGCAACCTCTTGAGTGTCTTATAAATAGCGATTCCCGGCATTCTTTATTCGTAGAATTTTTTAACACTCACAAAAAAACTCACATCGGCAGTGGAGCCGACCAAGAGGTCTTCCTGTACCGCCAACTCGATAGTCAGTGTTTTTGTTTTTCTGAGAAGGCCAATCGTTCCCATGTGGGACTCAGTGGCTGGTACGGTGTAGGCATTTCGGTAAAGAGGCGAGTGATAGTCATACTGTAACTGCCCATACCAATTGCCAGTCAGGCGATAACCGATGCCTAGGATGCCTGTACTTATAAAGGGTCGGCTTTTCCATGCAAAATACTGATGTTCTCCTTGTAGCATAAATCCATACTGTAAATTAAAGAGCCATTTACCCGGTTGATATTCATGGCTGACTTGAACAGCGAGTGCCCAGGTTTCTGAGCTTTGTAATTTATCTTTTTTACCAATGGGTGCTTTTATATAGCTAAATAGCGCATGAGAGGAATGTTGGTTTTCATAAATCTGAAAGCCAAGCCCAAGCTGGGGATCTAAAAAACCGCTTTCGGGCTTTCGTCGATCTTCGCCACCTTGATACACAATGCGGTTTTGTCGCTGTTTGTAGAGGTGTCTATCACCATTGGGCATTCCCCAAAAATGATGATAG
>CAKMZU010000050.1:5666-7978 GCA_929200485.1 uncultured Gammaproteobacteria bacterium
GCATATAAAATTGCCACTGACCTTGATAAAATGTCAGCCGATTATTGAAAACCGTTGATTCTGTATCAATCCAGAGCCTTTCCTTATCGGTTGGCTTGCTAAGATACCAGTGATTGCTTAATGACGTTTGGCCAGAATGCGAGAAAGTGGCTTGCTTACTCCAAGAGGGAAGGTGCAGACTAGGCGTGGAGATAATCAAAGCAAAAGGATTTTGGCTTGTGACCGTAAAGCCCGCAAATGCAAGGTTGGGTGACAAGAGCAAAAACGTGACAATAACTAAGTGTGGTGTAAGGCTAATCCTTAGCCTTTGATCTATAACCATCAATCGTCCATGATGTCGGGAAAAACTATATGAAAGCTTATGCGCTACTAAGCATAGTATTGATCTTTTGCTCTGCAATATTTGGTTGTGGTCAGAAAGGGTCTTTGGTTTTACCGGAAAAGAAAGCAGCAGTAGCGGCGATGGATGAATCATCTACTGCAAATAAACAAGAAACGTTATGAATTCATTGAGCTTTTTTAATTATAAAAATAATGCCCTCTTTGCTGAGGATGTGTCGGTCAAAACGGTTGCCGAGTCTGTCGGTACGCCTGCGTATATCTACTCAAAATGTGCAATTGAAGAGGCGTTTACAGCGTATTTTGATGCCGCAGGCGATAATGATTTAATTTGTTACGCGGTTAAGGCGAATTCGAATATTGCTGTGTTAAATATTTTGTCAAAGCTTGGAGCAGGCTTTGATATCGTATCAGTCGGTGAGCTCGAAAGAGTCATTGCTGCAGGTGGCGATCCTGCCAAAGTGGTGTTTTCAGGTGTGGCAAAAAAATCCAGTGAGATTGCTCGCGCATTGGATGTGGGTATCCATTGTTTTAATGTGGAATCAGAAGCCGAGCTTGAGCGAATTCAACAGGTTGCGCAGTCCAAAGGTGTTCAAGCGCCTGTCTCTATTCGTGTGAACCCTGATGTGGATGCCAAAACCCATCCTTATATTTCGACAGGCTTAAAAGAAAACAAGTTTGGTATTCATATTAGTCAGGTGATTGATGTTTATGCTAAAGCGCAGGATATGCCAAATATATCCATTAAAGGCATTGATTGTCATATTGGTTCGCAGATTATTGACCCCAAACCTTTTATTGATGCATTGAAACGATTATTGCCGGTTATTGAGCAACTAAACGGCATGGGTATTGAGCTTTCACATATTGATTTAGGTGGCGGTGTGGGTGTTCAGTATGATGATGAAACGCCCCCCGATGTTGCCGCTTATATTGGAAAAATTAAAACCCTGATTGAGCCTCAAGGGTTAGGGTTGATTCTGGAGCCGGGTCGCTCGATTGTGGCAAATGCCGGTATTCTCGTCACTGAAGTTGAGTATCTTAAAGATAATGGTGAGAAACACTTTGCCATTGTCGATGCAGCAATGAATGATCTGTTAAGGCCTGCACTGTATCAATCCTGGATGCGGATTGAAGCTGTTGAGCAAAAGGCTGGTGAAGCCAAGGATTACGACATTGTTGGCCCTGTCTGTGAAACCGGTGACTTTTTGGGTAAACACCGATCGCTTGTGATTGAGTCGGGTGATTTACTGTCAGTTTTCTCCGCAGGTGCTTATGGGTTTGGTATGGCATCGAACTACAATTCAAGGCCAAAAGCCTGTGAGGTCATGGTTGATGGTGATCAGTTTTATGAAATCAGGCGCCGGGAGACGTTCGCAGATTTGATTGAACATGAAACCTTGTTGCCTTAAACGCCTCAAGAACCTTAAGAGAGTAGTTGAGAGAAGCGAATGACGAATAAGACATTACAATTTACCAAGATGCATGGTGCGGGTAATGACTTTGTTGTGATTAATGGGTTAGAACAATCGATTGCTTACACAGCAGAATTAATCACCAAACTGGCTGATAGGCATTTTGGTGTCGGTTGTGATCAGGTGCTGATTGTTGAGCAACCCGAGAACAGCGAGAACGATTTTAAATATCGTATTTTTAATGCAGATGGTCAGGAAGTGGAACAATGCGGCAATGGCGCACGTTGTTTTGCACGCTTTGTTTATGAGAAAGGGTTGACGCCTAAAACTTCGCTTCAAGTAGAAACGGCCGGTGGTGTCATTGTTCTTCATGTTTCCGATAAGGGCATCCGGGTGGATATGGGGAAACCGGTTTTTTTACCCGAGCAGATTCCATTTAACGGCAAAAGTCAAAAAAAACAATATACTATAACTATTGATCAGGAAAACTTTACCATCGCTGCGGTTTCAATGGGTAATCCGCATTTAGTTTACCAGGTAAGTGATATTCATAATGGT
>CAKMZU010000050.1:7988-9750 GCA_929200485.1 uncultured Gammaproteobacteria bacterium
AATGGTGAGTTTGAACGATTAGGGGCAGTTTTTGAATCGCACCCGGATTTTCCCGAACGTGTAAATGCCGGATTTATGGAAGTCGTTAATCGCTCGCATATCAAGCTTCGTGTGTTTGAGCGCGGTGTTGGCGAAACCTTGGCTTGTGGCTCAGGCGCTTGTGCAGCCGTAGTCTCTGGCATCATGAATGGATTGCTGGATTCTGAAGTGCAAGTTGACTTATTAGGTGGTACGCTTTGGGTCACCTGGCAAGGTGACGGCACAAATGTCATTCAAACGGGCCCTGCCGAATTTGTGTTTGAAGGTGCTTTTTTATTATAAACTTTGGGCAAGCTAGACCCTCTAGAAATATATTTAAACAACCTCAAAATGAAAAGCGACTGAAAGGAAGGTTATGACTGCTAAGGTTGAAAGCGATCGTGAGATTCAAAGTGCATCTGAGATTGAAAACTATCTATTGGAAAACCCTAGCTTCTTTTTAGGTAGAGAGCACCTGCTTGCAGAGATGATGTTACCTCATGAGGCACAAGGTGCTGTTTCGTTAGTTGAGCGTCAAGTTAATTTATTGCGTGAGCGAAATATTGATTCTAGAAAACGATTAAATCAATTTATTGAAACCGCTAAAGAAAATGATGAACTCTATAAAAAAACCAAAGGTTTGATTCTGGATCTATTGGATGCTGAGACTTTACAAACGGTAGTCAAAACTTTTCATAAGTCTGCAAACCATTTATTTGATATTGATGGAGCGCAAATTCTTCTTGATCAAACATATTTTGCAAAATTGGTTGGCGTCGATAAAATCTCAACTGACCAAATCAAGCGTTCCACTCCCTGGCTTGCAACCGCAACAGAGAGTATGTGTGGGCAATTTCGGGAAGAAGAATGCAAGTTGCTTTTTCCACATGCTCGCTCAATAAAATCTGCGGTGGTCTTCCCTTTGCGTTATAACAACCATTTTTACGGTGTATTAAGCTTGGGCAGCCAACGTGCTAACTATTTTGACAGTAAAATGGATGTGATATTTATTGAGTTTATCGTCGATGTGGTTGCTCGCCAATTAGATCGATTGACTTAATGAATAATACAAAGGCTTGTTTGGCGCTTTGGGTTAAGCATTCACAAGC
Source organism: uncultured Gammaproteobacteria bacterium (assembly GCA_929200485.1). GTDB lineage: Bacteria > Pseudomonadota > Gammaproteobacteria > Pseudomonadales > DT-91 > CAKMZU01. The sequence goes on from CAKMZU010000050.1 coordinate 9,116, forward strand.
CTTTATTTATCAATGTGAAAATGTTCGACGTTTATCTCCTCACACGGTAGTGAATTATCAAAAAGATCTCCAGCAATTTTTTGATTATGCAGAAGCAAGCAAAGAGGCTTTTTCTGTTCAGTCCTTTTTGAGCCAGTTATTCAGGCAAGGAAAAAGTCCAAAAACCATCCAACGAAAACTCTCAAGTCTCAGGCAGTATTTTAATTATTTAGTGAATGAAGGCCTGATTGATAATGATCCAACTGCCGGTATTAAAGCACCCAAAGCGCCGCAAAAATTACCCAACCTTTTAGATGTAGATGAAATTTCCCATCTATTGCGATTTGATCCCGATGATTGGTTTTCAGTGCGTGACAAAGCCATGATTGAAGTGTTTTATAGTACGGGTTGTCGTTTGGCAGAGCTGGCGGGGTTAAATGTAAATGATTTGGATTTTAGCCGGCAAACCGTACTTGTCACAGGCAAAGGCAACAAGCAACGTTTATTACCACTAGGGCAAAAAGCGATTGAGGCGGTTAATGTTTGGCTTAAGGCTCGTGATGATAAAAATCCAAAGGATGAAGCAGTATTTATCAATCAAAAAGGTGGGCGTTTAACGCATCGCAGCATTCAGTTACGATTGGAAAAACTGGCGA
>CAKMZU010000050.1:9760-13749 GCA_929200485.1 uncultured Gammaproteobacteria bacterium
CACCCACACATGTTAAGGCATTCGTTTGCCAGCCATTTACTTGAATCCAGCAGTGATATTCGAGCGATTCAAGAGCTTTTAGGTCACGCAGATATTTCAACAACGCAAGTCTATACCCATTTAGATTTTCAGTACCTTGCCAAAGCCTATGATAAGGCACATCCAAGAGCGAATAAAAAAAAGGATAAATGAACTAAATCATTTTCTCTAATTCTAAGCTTTATTTTAGACACTACAAATGAAGTCATTTTTGCTCTACCCATTATTTGTCTTATGTTTCAATAATAATTTTATACACTCAGCTCAAAGATCTGACCAGTCTACTGAATCGATGAATGGTACTGTAAATCAAAATGGTGTTACAAAAAGTTTGGGAGAGGTTTTTACAGGCTCAAGCACAATAGATAGGCAGCTAGAGGATAATAATCAAGCAGATGGAAAAACGAGTGAAATAAAAGTTTCCCATGAGCCGAGCAACGGGGGTTTTGTCGTTATATCAATTGACGACTCGTCAAATGATGAGGAAAACGGAAAGGCTGAAGATGAGGTTGATGCGAATTCAAATAGGGAGAGCCAAGAAGACGAGAGTAAATCGTCTGAAGAGCAGGTGGAGCTTGGGGTCTTCCAAGGGAATTATTCATTATATGGTATATTGTCTACGATAAAAGCTATACCAAATTATTTGTTAAGACTTATCGGGTATTAAAAAAGGCGCATAAAGCGCCTTTTTAATTTTAGCTGAAAGCTTAGGTTTATTTTTGAGAAACAAACTCTGGGTAAGCTTCCATACCACATTCGTGGACATCAGCGCCGTCAGACTCTACTTCTTCGCTGAAACGTAGACCCATAATTACTTTAAGTACTAACCAGGTTGCCAAGCTTGCTGCAAATACCCATGCGAAGATAACAGCTGCACCAACGAGCTGACCGACAATGCTTGCACCATCGTTAGTGAATGGAACAACCATGACGCCGAATAGGCCAACAACACCATGAACTGAGATTGCACCCACAGGATCATCAATCTTTAACTTATCAAGGAAGACGATACTAAATACAACGATTAAGCCGCCAATTGCACCGATAAGGGTTGCTTCAATTGGAGTGGGTGTATGAGGTGCTGCTGTGATTGCAACAAGACCCGCTAGCGCACCATTCAGTGACATCGTTAAATCCGCTTTACCGAATAGGATGTATGCAGTAACCAGAGCAGCAATCAAACCGCCAGAAGCCGAAGCGTTAGTGTTTAGGAAAACGTTAGCCACTTCGTTTGCGGCAGCAATGCCAGAAAGTTGTAAAGTAGAACCACCGTTAAAACCGAACCAGCCCATCCAGAGGATGAAAGTACCTAAAGTAGCTAGCGGAAGGTTAGCACCAGGGATGGCACGAACTTCACCGTTAGCGCCGTATTTACCTTTACGTGCGCCAAGTAATAGAACGCCGGCTAGTGCCGCAGCTGCACCTGCCATGTGAACGATACCAGAACCTGCGTAGTCGTTGTAATCAAGGGTGAACATGCCAAATACTTCTGCACCCGCCCAAGTCCAGCTACCTTGCATAGGGTAGATGAAGCCTGTCATGACAACAGCAAATGCTAAAAATGCCCAAAGCTTCATACGCTCAGCAACTGCACCCGAGACGATAGACATGGCAGTTGCGACGAATACAACCTGGAAGAAGAAGTCAGACGCACCTGAGTAGGCAAGAGCTGAACCTTCAGTACCAGCTAAAAAGCCTTTGGCACCTTCGATAACGACGGAATCAACGACTGGACCCGCAGTGCCTGATAAGAAGTAACCGCCGCCATACATGATTTCGTAACCGCAGATTAAGTACATAGTACTGGCGATTGCAAAAAGAGCGACGTTTTTTGTTAAAATTTCAGTTGTGTTTTTAGCGCGGACCAGGCCTGACTCCAGCATAGCGAAGCCGGCAGCCATCCACATCACTAGCGCACCGCACACCAAAAAGTAGAAGGTGTCGATGGCATAGCGCATTTCAAATACGAGATTTTCCATGGGTTTGCCTCTTAATTAAGATTTTGATTATTGATATTTCTAAATTTGCTGTGTTGTTGCTTTTTTGTCGGTCAGGACAATTTAGATAGCATCAACGCCGGTTTCGCCGGTTCGGATTCGGATCACTTGTTCAAGAGTTGAAACAAAGATTTTACCGTCACCAATTTTTCCTGTATTTGCTGCTTTGCTGATGGCATCAATGGTTTGATCCAGCATTTCGTCACTAACAGCAACTTCGATTTTTACTTTCGGTAAAAAATCAACGACGTATTCAGCACCACGATAAAGTTCGGTATGGCCTTTTTGACGACCAAAGCCTTTAACTTCACTGACCGTGATTCCTTGAACGCCAATCTCAGATAAAGATTCACGAACATCGTCTAACTTGAAAGGTTTAATGATAGATGTCACTAATTTCATGCGTTGGTCTCCTGGAAGTGTTAGAACTGCGAGGATGCCCCAACTTGTTAGCTGGGGCAATAGCGGATTTAAAGGCTGAAAGTTTTGCTGACGTCTAGGACGATGTAAGCGGAGCCAGTGTCAGTCGCATTGCGCTCTCCATCTTTTTCGTCAGTAAATTTCTTGCCGACGGTCAAAGTCATGTCAAGAGTGGCAACTTCACCGCTTGCTGACACTTCTGCATAGTTATAAGACTTTTTGTCTTTGCTGTTTTCTGGATCGCTTGCCCAGTGACCAACTACTGCGCCGAAGACTTCACCAGACCAGCTTAAGTCAGTGTAAATGTATGGGACAGTTTCAGACTCGGTGCCGTGCATCCAGCCATAATATGCAGATGCTGCGAAGCCTTTGTAGCCGATGCTTCCACCGAACTCATCTTCAAAACTCTCTAGGTAGTCAGCATTGTATGTGTAAGTATAAGCGGTATAACCTAAGCTAAAATTAAGGCCGTTGTCGAATTCTTTACCGTAGCCAAAGTAGTAGTCTACTTCAAGGCCAGTAGCGCTATTGCTGCTTTCATCACCGTCGACAGTTCCAGCATTTCCTCCATCCATAATCGCCCAAGCACCAGCATAGAAGCCAGATTGTTCATAATCAACACTAAAATATGCGCCGGCATCGCCTAATTCAACACCACGGTAAACGTAGTCAGTAACAAAACCCGCAGTTGCAGAAACGTCAGCCATTGATGGTGCCGCAAGGCCTGCTGATAGAGTGGCGGCCGCTAATGAAGACATTAATGTTTTTTTCATGGTATTACCCTTTATGTTGTTGGATTATTTAAAAAATCGTAATTATTCTAATTCAGTTGCCTTTTAGGCGGCACTAAAATCTATCTTTTTTTCTGTTTCTATCTGAGATAAAAATTGTATTCTTTTTAAGCAATACTGATGCCAACTTTTATAAAGTATAATATTATCAATGGGTTAAATTGCCTTTGTGGTTTGTGAGTATAGGGTTACACTTTTGTTGCGCACCAATTTGGCATAGGTAAAATCTTTCGGTGCATCACTTTGCTCGATGCTGGTGCGCGCTCTTAGGGGCGCTTCTGAAAATACATTAAATGGTGCTTGTCATTCAATTTTCAGGGTGTCCACAAGTCTGCGGGTACTAAAAGAAGAAGGTTTGGATTTACGTTATGTATATTCTGATAATGATTGGGCCTATATTGGTTGGAAGAAGGCCATTTAGGAAACATCATCTCTAAATGAATAAGTGGGAAATGAAATTTTCTATTTTGATGCTTTTTTGATAAAGTAGCCGCTCTTTTTTTCGAGAAAAAGAGAGCTTTTTCTTCTATATCTGAAATATAAATGTTTTCGTTGGCGGATATTTTAAAAACCAGTTGAGATGTAACGCTTAAATTGTTGTATATCTCTGTGGCGTCACCAGGCGAAAAATATTCACTATTAGTTAATTCGTTTAAATCTGCGCAAGTTTGATAAAATTGTGCCAAATGATAAGCTAATTCCTTGAGCTCTTTAGATATTGCATGGCCTGTTGATACAAAGC
>CAKMZU010000050.1:13759-15078 GCA_929200485.1 uncultured Gammaproteobacteria bacterium
AAAGGTTGAGTAGAAAATTAAGCCAATACCTACTGATAGGGTTGTTCTGTGTCTCATGTTTGAGAGTCTTTTAATAAAAGTTATGTTCCCCTAGTTAGTCATGCATTCAGCGCTAAGGTTCATATTTGCGATACATCAAGAGTCGTTGTCTGTCTCTGGCGGTTGTTTAGGGGCTATTGATTTTCTGCGTTTATAAAGCGATTATATTATGGTTTTGGCGGAGTTATTTTCGTATGGCGGGTATTCCATTTCCACCGTTTAATAAAGAGGCTGTGCAGCAGATTGTTGAATCAGCGAGTAAGTTGATTCCTTCTGAGCAATCGCGAGAGGAGTTGCATCAGCAGCTACAGCTGTTAGTTGCAGGTGCGTTAAGTAAAATGGATTTGTTAACCCGCGACGAGTTTGATGCACAAACAGCAGTGTTACATCGAATGCAGCAACGTATAGAGCAATTAGAGTCGCAGCTTGCAGCCTTAAGTGAGAAGCTGGATAAGCAGTCTTGAGGTTTATAGAATACAGCACCCTTCGACTCTTCGGCAAGCTCAGGGCTCAGGATGAGAGGGGTATGTGATACAGCTCAGGACGAAAGGGTTTTGTTATAACGACTAGAATGAACGTCAAAAGCGAACACCACTGCTCCCTCCGAAATTGTTGAGGGAAAAATAACAAATAACACAGGAAGTGTTGTATGGGTATAGCCATTATAAAGACCCGAGCATTGCAAGCCATGGATGCGCCAGAAGTTACCGTCGAAGTGCATTTAACCTCAGGCTTGCCTGGTTTCAGTCTGGTTGGCCTGCCTGAAACTGGAGTGCGAGAAGCCAAAGATCGTGTTCGCAGCGCGATTCTTAACAGTCAATTTGAATTTCCCTTGCAGCGCATCACCGTTAATCTTGCCCCAGCCGACTTGCCAAAAGAAGGTGGCCGCTTTGATTTGGCTATCGCCCTTGGCATTCTTGTCGCATCAAATCAAGTCCCTGAAAAATTAATCAACGATTGTGAGTTTTTAGGTGAGCTTGCCTTAACGGGGCAAATTCGACCGGTAAGAGGCGCGTTAATTTGTGCAAGAAAAGCGCATAAAAGTGGCCGAATGATTATTTTGCCAGATGCTAATGGTGCAGAGGCACGATTAGCCGTGGGTGATGGTCACCTGGTGGCGGGGCATTTATCTGAAGTCACCGCGTATCTACATGAAGCCCGGCCTTTGTCAATGAATGAGGATGAGAGTTACTGTCAATCAGTTATCTCTTCATTGGACTGTCAGCAAATTAAAGGGCAGGTTCAGGCTAAACGCGCATTGGAAATTGCAGCGGCTGGCG
>CAKMZU010000051.1:0-862 GCA_929200485.1 uncultured Gammaproteobacteria bacterium
CCATATAACCAGATTTTAAAACCTTATCCATTATTTCCCAACCAGCACCAAAAATCTCATCTTTGGGTTTTGAGTTGCTGGTTTTAACTTGAGCTCTGAATGAACACCCAGTACATTGAACGTCATAAAGAGGGTAATTGGGTGGCAAAACCATCAGTGACTTTTTGCAGTTTGGGCAAGGAACATAGTCAACAACTTCCTTTTCACCGTTATCTCCAGCTTTCTTATTTCCTGCCATCACTACTTTCCAAGATAAAAGCTAAATTATACACAAATGTTGATGCTGTAGGTGGCATGTAGCAGATGTCGTAAAGGATGCATTAAAGATGGCCTCAATGACTGAGACAACCTATGTGCTCCTCCTACAATGGCGTCTATCATTAAACCATTGTAAATCCCATCTTTAGATTGAATCAAGTCATCAAAACGACAAACATACAAAGCCATAAAATATAGTAAGCTTGTATAACAAGTATCTGAGTTAGTGCGAAAATTGAGGTACCTGCTGCGTAATACAGTGAATATTGCCACCACCAAGAAGTATTTCACGGGCAGGTATTCCCAACACTTTTTTATCTGGAAAGAGTTCCTCCAACGTCATCTTAGTTTGAGCATCGTACTTCTCATCAAGCAATGGGTACACAATACAATTGTTGCCTATATAAAAATTGCAGTAAGAGCCTGCTAAGCGATCTCCTTCCTGTCGATTCATACCGTTTTCAGTCTGATCGATACCTTCAGCTTCTTCTTTGGTTAAATATAATGGGCCTGGCTGTTGAAGTTTAACGACTTTTAGAGAGCGCCCCTTTGCATCTGTTTCTTTTGAAAGAATCTCAAAAGCCTCCTTTGAGATCTCATACTG
>CAKMZU010000051.1:872-1291 GCA_929200485.1 uncultured Gammaproteobacteria bacterium
GGTGATGAGCGTACCTTCACCATCTACATGAATAGAACCTCCTTCTAAAACGAAATCTGGTCGATAACGATCTGTACCCTCTATTTCCGCTATCTTCACCCCAACCTTTTCATCCTCATCCCAAACTTTGTAAAGACCATTATAACTCCCACCCCAAGCATTAAACTGCCAATCAACTGCCCGACAATTTCCTTGATCATTTATTACAAAAGACGGCCCTGTGTCCCGAAGCCAGCTGTCGTTATAGGTCATCTCCACAACCCGTACATCTTTGTGTAAACGTGCGCGCGCATTTTCGAATTGATGCTTTGAAACTGCCACGGTAACAGGTTCAGATTGTTGAATGGCCTCAGCGACATCAGCAAAAGTTTCTTGAGCAGGCTTTCCGCCTAATCGCCAGTTGTCAGTTCTCTCAGGCC
>CAKMZU010000051.1:1301-14904 GCA_929200485.1 uncultured Gammaproteobacteria bacterium
GGCCAAGCCATCCAACAACCTTTGTGAGATTCAAATTCACCAGGTAAACGAAAGTTATCCGCTTTTGGCGTCGTATTGAGTCTATGTGTCATTATCTGCCTCCGTTTTCTTTTTGGGCTTTGTAAATAACGATTTCACCAATAATCAATGTGATTAAAATACCACCACCAACATTGATAAAGTAACTTTTATTAAAAGGCACCCCCGGCACATAAAAGAAAAAAAGAATACCCATCAACAGCACAATCAGTGGCACAAAGGTACAGTAATAAAGCGCAGGTTCACCCCCGGGAATGAGAAAAGGTCTGTGTGTGTCTTTTAAGGTCTTTCTAAGCTTGAAAAATGCAGGGAATAATAAAATGTAGCTCATTAACAAGGTAACAGCGCCAAGTGAAAAAATATCCCAAAATAATGCTTCATTTGACGATTGTTTGGTACATTCTGCTAACGCATGGTGGCTATCAGTGGTGCAGGCCTTTACTGGCTTACCCGCAATAATCCCGTAGATAACCATAACAATGGTAGAGATAATACCATTCCATAGGGCAACTGTTTTGGGAGAGCCTGTCTTTGGGTTCAACGTAGATAAGCTTTTGGGTAAAAGGCCCTCGTGAGCCGCATAGACAACTGCGCGGTTCACGCCCATAGCCCAGGTAGTTAAATTACTGACAATGGTATACAGAAACATGCAACCAATGAAAATAATGAATATTTGAGCAAGCCTGCTATTACCAAAAATAGCGACAAGCGATTCCAATATACCTGTTGAGTCACTGATTTGCTCAATAGGGATAGTCGCCAATATGCCAAAGGTAGCAATGACATAAAAAAACGCTATCATTGTGCCGCCAAGCAGGACGGCTTTTGGAATATCTTTTTGCGGGTCTTTCATAACACCAGATGCCCCTGCAATGACTTCAAATCCCATAAAATTAAAAATCACTATAGGCAAATAATTCATTCCAGCCTCCAAAGAAGGCATCATGTTTTGAAAAGTTATTTCATTGGCAAAACCCAAATCGAATCCTTTGTAAATACCGCAAAAACCTAAAATAAGCATGATGATTGATTTAAAAATCGAGCCTATATTCGGAATCCAGAGAGTATTTTCTATATCCTGCATAGTAATGAGACATTTAACCCAGGACATGAATATAGCAATGCCAGCAATAGTCCATGGGCTTACATCAAGGCTGAATATTTGCGTAAAAATTAAGGCAAACAAATAAAAGGCTGCAGGTATCCAAAGCGCATAATTAACCCAGTAAATCCATGCAATACGCGCACCGACTTTATCACCAAACGCACGTCTAACCCAATCTACAATACCACCTTCATCAGGAAAACTAGTGCCTAATTCAGCAGTGACCAAACCATAAGGCACGAAGAATAACAAGAACATGATGATCCACCAGACAAAGGCGGATGGGCCAATCATCGCTGATGCTGATATGGTGTCTACCACTAGCACAGAACTCACAGCGATCAGGATAATACCAAACATACTGACTTTTTTATTATGTGAATTCATAGATCCTCACTATGCCAAAGTCTTTGGCTAAAATCATAAAACTATCGACTTATTTAAGCTACTTATTTCGTGAATTAATATTTTATTTAAAAAATAAAAGAAGAGAAAAAGGTTTAATCAAAGATAGGTCAATCTGATTAGCCATTCATACAGACTAATTTGGATATTGGAAGCACTATGGATATTGCTTACCTAAATAGCGGGATAGCAATTATGCAGTACGTCTGGAGCGGCGTATTGCATAATTTACTCACTCAGGAGAATTCAAGAAAATCAAAAAGTTGATAATGTGTGGCCCTGCAACCGATCACAATAAGCATTATTTGAGCTCGGCAAATAAAACCCTTTTGGAACCTTTGGATAATTATAGCTGGCAACCTGATCACTGGCTTTATCTGAATAAACTTGGCCTACAAGATCAAAAAAAGGCCGAAATTCCAAGTCGGTTACAAAGCTTGAGGAAATGAGTAGCCAATCATTTCTATCAATCGCCAAAGCTTCATCTCTAGAGTAACTTGTAAAGCCAAGTTTATTTTTAGCAAGATCCCAATCTGCTTCGCTGTTATCAGCGGCTTCAAAACTAAATTCCAACAAGTGTAATCGCGGAATCATATGCCAGCCGTTATTTAATTTACCTTCAGTTTCGGCATGCATCATCAGTTGGATCACTAATGCAGCACTTTGACTCCAGCCGCTGTAAGCCAAACTTGCCATATAAGCGCCGGGGTCAGCTTCATCTTGACTAGTGTTAATATCATTCATAATACTATTGAAAGGTAAATTCTGACAGTTATGAGCAACACCTTCATCCTTATATGCTCTCGACTTGACATAGTATGAATAAAAATTAGTCACGGCATGCCCATCCGAACCATTAAATCGAAATCGACCACTTTCAAAATTATGCCCGACCTCATGGAGATCTCCGTGTCCTAATATTTGAAATTCCCAAAATGCATCATAGGGATTACCAGAGCAACCATAGCCACACGTTGCTTGATCAGCGTTCATGTGCTGAACCTGTTTATATTCAGGTATTTCAAAGCCTTTCGCTTGTGCAAAATTGTGTATTTCTTCGATGACACCAATGTTTTCACCACGATAACCTGAAAGAATTTTATGATAATTGTGGTGGTATTTGGTGATAAAGTATTCAATTTTTGTCGGGGTATCCCATAGGCTGCCTTCGAGCGTTTTTAACATTTTTTCAGTCTTTGAATGAATTTCAAAATGCTCTGTGGCTATCTCGGCCCAGTCATAATGATTAGCGAATAACGCATTTAAAAATTCAGTATCGTCACCCCCTGCACGCCAAAATGGATGCTGACCAACTTGAGAAAATCGGAATGTAAGTGCTGAACCCTGATCTGAAAATCCAACTTGAATTGGCCCACCGTAGGGTGAAGTCACATATATCGTTTCGCCGCTATCGATAGATATGTGTGGAGACTGGATAAATTTAGGGCGATTATATTTATCATTATTCATATGGTGAACCGAGCTATCTCTTTGGGTATTGATAAATATAGTTGCATCGACCTCCATTAAATCATCTGTTCGCTCTACGCGAAAGGTCTGCCCGGGTAAAGCATAGACCCCTGCCGCTCTAAAACGTTCTCTACTCACTACATTGACGGTTTTACCCAATAGTGTGATATGAGAAAAATCCGTCCGACTAAAATTGCCCAAATCTCCCTGAGTAGGATTAAATTCACGAGAATAATAAACTAAATGGTCGGCAAAGAAACTCTTAAGATAATCATAGGTATCAGAGGAATCTCGAGAGAGTGGAAAACTCACTGTCTCGCGATACTTGTCACCCAATAAAATTAAGTGATTTTCAAGAAGGTAATATTCTTCATTGAATATATCTAACGATTTATTATCAAACGCGTTAATTAACTGTTTTAATCGTTGAGTTATTAGTAAGAACTCCGTTTTAAATGCCGGTGCATCTGAACATGAACCATCGCTTTCTTTGCAATCAGAAATATTAAAACTAAAGGTTTTTTTCTCAAGCCGTTCTACTAATGATTGAATGCCTGACAAGGTATTGGTTTGTGAAAACATAGCTGTAGACGAATCCCAATCAGCAGCATCTTGAGAAAAATAATTACCTGCACCGCCGGGCGCTTGTGTACTGACCCCAAAATACCTAAGGATTGGATTGGTTAATTCAGAAGAATTCCAACTTCTATTATGCAAATAAAGAAACGATTTGTTATTGGTTGCCGCCATATGCATTGCTTCGACAACTTTATTAACAGCTATATCAGGGTCTGATCCAGTAATCACGACATCCATGGCGTTTATACAACTCGTTAGCGTAATTTCGTCTGTGCATCTAACAACAGTTGAAGCTATATAATTAGCCTTTAACCAATTTTCTGCATTCGTCATCTCGCTATTGCTCATGAGCATCAATGCAAATTTTCTCTCTATCGTATCTTCTGATGCTGAATTAAATGGTGCCAGGAGCCAATCTATAAGTTTCTTCATAGGCTGCTGGAATTCAGCATGCTCACCCCTTGGCATTTCATCAAGCACATCGTCCCCGATCGCCACAGCACGATAGCCTTTATGATTATAAGCTGTGACAAAAACATGACCTTTATTTCCAACCACTATCTCCTTTACTGATGCTAAATCGTTGGGGTAAAAAAATCTGGATGAGCGTCCAGGGTTAAATACAACAGAATTACCTGAAAAGATTTCTTGAAGTAGAGATTGCGTTGATTCGGATTCGTTTTTTATTAACGTCTGAATTCTAAGCTCGAGCTTGGAAGCTTCTGCTGGAAGATAAGCAGGATTACCTGTGGCAACCGCTTTCTCAATCAAATCATCTGCTGGCGGGTCATTTAGGCTTTCCTCATCATTTACGCTGAGAGAAAACCCACAGCCGGATATAAAAAAAAGAGAAGTAATTAGAACGACAAAAGAATAAAGGGCGCGCACTTTCAAGTTGACCTCCTTAATAGAGTTATTCTATTAAAGATATAAACTTGGAGAAAAAAATTGACAATACGAAAAGGCTAATTTTTTGGGCTATACCAAAGAATTAGCAAGAGGAAAAAAAATATTAATCTAACGATTTGACAATGGGAACAGGGAAATCAGTTTTTATTGACGCGATCCGCCATTTCAGCTGCGTCAATATGGCGAACATCGAGGCCTTTGACAAGATAAACCACATGCTCAGCAATATTTTTCGCATGATCACCCATTCTTTCAATGCTTCTTAATGCCCAAATGACTTTCAGAATGCGATCCGCGCCTTCAGATTCATTGGAGATGATCTTAACCATATCTTTTACGGCATTGGCATATTCGCTATCGACTTTATTATCTTCGTAAGCAACACGGATTGCCTGGTCAGTATCCATTCTGGCAAAAGCATCCAAGGCATCATGTATCATTTGCCCTACATGGGCACCTAAATGACGAATTTCAACAAAGCCTCGTTTTTCACTAACTTCATCCCGAAGGCCTATGACTTGAGCGGCAACCTTGCTGGCTTCATCACCAATACGTTCGATATCAGAGACGATTTTAGAAATCGCAAGAACCAGACGTAAATCACTGGCTGTCGGCTGGCGAAGCGCCAAGATGCGCTCACATTCCTCATCGACGACGGTTTGGAATTGATTGATGTCATGGTCTTTATTGCGCACTTCATCGGCTTTTTGGCTATCCAGGGTTAGAACACTCTCAATCGCATCACGTACCTGTCGCTCAACCAAGCCTCCCATTTCGAGAGTCTTGGTTCTGACTGCCTCAAGCTCTTGATTGAACTGTCTTGAGATGTGGTGAGTGTAACCGTCGCCTTCCATTTGTTATCCTTTTACCTAGCTTTTGAGTTGTTTTCGTGTGCCTATACTAACTCGTAACTTTAAATTTAAATTTAAACCGCTATAACCGCCCGCTATTAACCACCAATCTATATACTATAGAATTATTTAGCCATAACGGCCAGTAATATAATCTTCGGTTTGCTTTTCTTTTGGGTTAGTAAACAGGGTGTTAGTCTCGCCATACTCGACTAAGTTCCCCATATACATAAATGCGGTTCGATCAGAGACCCTTGCCGCTTGCTGCATGTTGTGAGTAACAATAACAATAGTGAATTGATCTTTAAGTTGGTCAATCAATTCTTCAATCTTTAGAGTAGAAATTGGGTCAAGGGCTGAAGCCGGCTCATCTAACAATAAAACTTCAGGCTTAACCGCAATCGTTCGAGCAATAACCAATCGCTGCTGCTGACCACCCGACATACCGAGTGCTGAATCATTCAAACGGTCTTTTACTTCATCCCAAAGAGCGGCTCCTCTTAATGATTCTTCAACAACCTGATCAAGCACCCGTCGGCTTTTTATACCTTGAATGCGAAGACCATAAGCGACATTCTCATAAATCGATTTTGGGAATGGGTTCGGTTTTTGGAATACCATGCCTACCTTTCTTCTAAGCGAGGCGACATCTATCGATTTATCATAAATATTCTGCCCGCCCATGCGGATTTCACCTTTAATGCTACAGGTATCAACCAAGTCATTCATCCGGTTGAAACATCGAAGCAATGTTGACTTACCGCAGCCAGAAGGCCCTATAAAAGCAGTGACTTTCTTTTCCGGGATGCTTAAATCAATGCCATTTAGTGCCTGCTTATCTCCATAAAATAACTTTAGATTATCGACTTCGATACTGACGTTATCATCTTCAATGCGTGAATTGGCATTATTAGGGTTTAGCGCATTAATCATTGATGGCTGAGTTTCGTTCGTCATTATTTTAATGCTCCAACGCTTTATATTTTTCACGCAAGCGGTTTCGGATCATAACAGCTGCGATATTTAACACGGCAATAACCACGACTAACAAAAAGGCAGTGGCATAAACTAATGGCCTTGCGGCTTCAACATTCGGGCTTTGGAAACCGACATCATAGATATGGAAACCCAAATGCATAAATTTCTGATCAAGGTGAAAATACGGGAAGTTACCATCCACCGGTAGCGATGGCGCCAATTTAACCACACCCACAAGCATTAGTGGTGCAACTTCACCGGCAGCCCTTGCTACTGCCAAAATTAACCCAGTCATCATTGATGGACTTGCCATTGGCAAAACAATACGCCAAATGGTTTCTGCTTTAGTTGCCCCAAGTGCAAGGCTGCCTTCGCGCACCGCTCGTGGAATCCGTGCCAAGCCCTCTTCCGTTGCAACAATAACAACTGGCAATGTTAATAACGCCAGTGTCAGGGATGCCCATAACAAGCCTGGCGTTCCAAAAGTTGGCGATGGCAGCGCTTCCTCAAACAACATCTGATCCACATTCTGCCCGATAAAATAAACAAAGAATCCTAACCCAAAGACACCATAAACAATGGATGGAACACCTGCCAGGTTATTTACCGCAATGCGAATCACACGAGTAACGGTGCCTTGAGGTGCATATTCACGAAGATAAACAGCGGCGATAACACCAAAAGGCGTAACCATGACGGACATCAAAATCACCATGATGACGGTACCGAAAATCGCAGGATATATCCCCCCTTCGGTATTCGCTTCTCTTGGCTCACCTGATAAAAATTCCCATAGACTATGAAAGTAAGCGACAATTTTTGTAAAAAAATTCATGCTATTGGGTTGAGTCGCTTTCACAACGTGTGACAGGTTTATTTCAACTTCCTGACCATTAGAGGCTTTGGCAATGATACTGTCACGCTTTACCGCATCATAAAGAGCGTTTAATTCCGTTTGTAAGCCTTGATATTCTTTATCCAGTTCTGCTCGCTGGGCGTTAATACTCTGTTTTTCTTCAGCCAACTCATCCGCTTCCGGTGGATGTAATTCCAATCGACGTTCTTTAAGACGCAAACGCTCCATTTTATGGTTGATCGTACCAATAGCTTTCTTTTCAATGTGATGAATTTGATCATAAAGTGATAAAGCACGATCTAAACGTTTAGAAAAATCTTCAAAGAGTTGTTCGCTAGTTGCATCGTCACGGGAAACTTTTTCACCATTTTCTTTTAAACCAACAATCTCGCCATAAAAGTTACCCCACTCACGGCGTTCAAGATTGACAAGGTTTTTTGGATATTCAATGTCTTTTAAATTGTCATCAATAAACCAGGCAAAGTCCGAACCGAAAACATCTCTATTTCCAACCTTAATCAGGGAGCGTTTGTGAAAGCGTTGGTTCGGGTCAACATCAAAGCCCGCATCAATTAATTGTTGCGCAGAAACTTTTGCCGTCTCTACTTGCTCTCCAATAATTTTTTTGTCTTTGCCAGCGGATAATTCGTAAGTCGCCGACATAATAGGTTTTGGCCAAAAATGAGATAAGCCTTTAACAGCAAGTAACCCAAGCAAGCCAAGAACGGCAATAATACTTAAGGCAACAGCGGCAGCATTAAGCCAGACCCAGGGGTCGCCGCCTTTAAACCATGTTTTGAGTGTTGGCTTTTGTTGTTTCATTGTAAAAAACTCTTAAAAAAACCCTAAAAAACTTAAAGTGATCCGTATTTTTTTCTTAAATTCTGACGAACCGCTTCCGCCAGGGTATTCACAACAAAGGTGAACAAAAACAACACAAAGGCTGCAAGGAAAAGAATCCGATAATGCGTACTGTCAACCTCGGCCTCCGGTACTTCTACTGCAAGGTTTGCAGCCAGTGTACGCATACCTTCAAAGATGTTCAGATCCATTATTGGCGTATTTCCCGTTGCCATCAACACAATCATGGTTTCACCTACCGCTCGGCCAAGACCAATCATTAACCCTGAGAAAATACCAGGGCTTGCTGTTGGCAGAACAACACCGACCATCGTCTGCCAAGGCGTTGCCCCTAACGCTAATGAGCCATAACTTAAATGCTTAGGCACAGAGAAAATAGCATCCTCAGCAAGAGAAAATCGTTGGAATTACTGCAAATCCCATTGCCAGACCAACGACTAATGCATTACGTTGATCGAATGGAATACCTAAATCATTGCTAAGCCAAAGACGCATATTGCCATTGAAAAACCACTGTTCAAGCAATGGGCTAATCATGATACAAAAGCTTATTAGCAGTAATATGACTGGAATGAGCAAGAAGCCATGCCAGCCCTGATTAATAGAATTTTGCAAGCGCATGGGCAAACGGCTCATGGCATAGCCAAAAGCAACCACGCCTAATGGCAGTACCAGTAGTATTGAGAAAATGGCTGCCAAATACTCTTCCATAAATGGCGCCAACCAAAGACCTGCCAAAAAACCTAAAATGACCGTTGGCAATGCCTCCATTAATTCGATTAATGGTTTGATTTTTCGACGCATCACTGGGGTCATAAAATAGGCAGTATAAATCGCACCTAAAATCGCCATTGGTGCTGCCAGAATCATGGCATAAAATGCGGCTTTTAACGTACCAAACGATAATGGTGTTAATGACATTTTTGGTTCGAAATCATTACTTGATGATGAGGATTGCCAAACATATTTGGGCTCATCGTAACTCTCATACCAGACTTGTTGCCAAAGCGAATAAAAAGACACTTCAGGGTGTTTATTCTTGACGTCAAACACTAGTAGTCTCCCGTCATCAGTTTCGATGACTAACCGATCTGCTCGAGGGCTAAGTGCCATTTGATCAACCAAACCCTTATCTAAAAGCTTTGCATTCAAGACATCTGTTTGAGCCGTTGCATGGTACAGGGTTAAATCACCCGATTGGGTAATAGATGCAAAGCCTTTTCTTCGTTGCTCGGAGGTTAACTCAATACCTTTCGCTGGCTTTAATAAGTCACTTTTAAAATCTCTAATTTCTTTAACATGAACTTCCCCATTATCTCTAACGGCAAACCATTGGGAAATACGGCCATCATTCAAGGCAATTAACAGAGAGATATCACCCAATAACATTTGCATATCTGCTATAGGTGCCGACTGTTTTTCATAACTGACTGTTTGGGTATGTAAATCAATGGAAGCAAAAGAATCCCGCGCTGTTTGCACAAAAAGAAAACGCGCATCGACATCGAGTAATAAATGCTTAGGGGTAAAGTTTTGTGCGATGGTCAGATTCGGTAACGAAAGATCTTTTTGAACAATCTCAATCGTCTCCATGATAAAGTCTTCTTCTTTTACCAGCTGTTTGCCAATCAGACCCTGTTCAGTTGCAGCGACTAATGTCAAAGCTTCTTCGCTATCACGTAAGCCGAGATTTAAAATAGGAGCATCAGCAACAGAGATAGCATCTTCCCCATACGGATACTCTAATTCTGGTGTGATCAGTTTTTTGTCTTCAGGGTAAGTAATCTTGTAATTATGCTTTGCAACAAAAACCTCACCGGTATCAAGCCCCACAGCAAACAATCTGGATTCATCAGAATTAAGAGCAAAGCTGGTAATTTTGCTACCTTCCGGTAATGGAAGCTTTAAATCGTATGCCGTTTTACCTGAATCTAAATCGATATATTGCACTTGCCCATTGGGCAATAAGCGCAGCGCCAATTTATTTTGCTCTTCTACCGCTAAATAAATAGAGGGTTTATCCGCCTGCAATTGGTATTCCGTCAACGGCTTGATTTTTGCTGACTGGAATAAAGGCACAACTTCATAAAGAAGATAGAGAAAAATCAACAAAATGGCGCCGATAACGGCTATTCCACCCACAGCAATAAGGTACTTCGCAATGGAATCTTTGATTTTTCGCCAATGATTGTAGCGAGCCACTTTGGGCGAGTTAAAATCAACTGCTTTTTGTATATTATGATTAGCCGTCATACTCGAGTGTCAATCATGGTGAGACAGGGGGCATTATAATGATAGGATTCAGAAAAGAAACCGATAAATAAGCGAGACTAATGATAATCGGTTATATCGTTATCATTAGTCTCAATTTGTGCATTTCAGCTACAAATCAAATTATTTAACGGCTACTTTTTTAGCTGCGACGTTCGCTCCGATAACTTTTAAATATTTCTCAGCAACTTTGGCAGGTAATGGAATGTAACCATCTTTAACCACAACCATTTGACCTTGTTCAGACATCACCAAGGTTAAGAACTCACGCGTGATAGGATCTAATGGCTTATTAGGTGCCTTGTTCACGTAGACATACAAGAAACGTGATAATGGGTATTTGCCGTTGACAGCATTTTCACTAGTTGCTGCGACATATTTACCATTTGGCTTTTTGCTTAAAGCGACTGCCTTAACGCTTGAGGTTTTATAACCAATACCTGAATAACCAATACCGTTAATTGACGTAGATACCGACTGAACAACAGAGGCAGAACCTGGCTGCTCGTTTACGTTATCCTTGAAGTCTCCTTTACATAAGCCTTTTTTCTTAAAGTAGCCATACGTTCCTGATACGGAGTTACGACCAAATAGCTGAATACCACGTTTTTCCCAGGCGCCTTTAAGACCAACCTGCCCCCACTTCGTGATGTCGTTCATGCCACCACATTTGCGCGTAGATGAGAAGATCGCATCAACTTGTGCAATGCTAAGACCTTTAACAGGGTTATCTTTGTGCACATAAACCGCTAGCGCATCGATAGCAACAGGAATAGCCGTTGGCTTGTAGCCGTGCTTTTTCTCAAACGCTTCGATTTCTTTATCTTTCATCTTACGGCTCATTGGCCCAAGATTAGAAGTCCCTTCTGTCAATGCAGGTGGTGCAGTTGAAGAACCAGCGGCTTGAATTTGAATGTTCACATTCGGATATTCACGCTTGAAATCTTCTGCCCAGAGGGTCATAAGATTTGCCAACGTATCAGAGCCTACGCTTGATAAATTTCCCGATACGCCACTGGCTTTTTTGTAAACAGGAAGATTAGGGTCAACCATTGGCTTGCTGGCAGCAATAGCACCCGCTGCAAATAAACCACCTACTACTAATGTGGCTAATTTAAGGTGTTTAATAAAGGTCATGATGATGTCCTCAATAAGGGTTTAATCGTTAATCAGCTGCCACTTTACGACATATTTATGACAATAAAATGACAGCTTGAAGAGTTTATGACTAATAAGCTATTACCAAACTAACTGGGTGCGCAGTCTAAGGCTTTGGCCTTTTTCTTCGGTCGCATCCATTTCAGCAATGCCGTAATTTAAGCCCACCTTCACATTATTGTTGGCATACCAGTTAACGCCTGCTGTATGCGCAACACCATTAGCTGTCTCCAAACCAAAATCTTTGTATTTGCCATAGCCACCCTCATAACGATAAGTCACTTCCCAAGCTCCTGCTTTCGATGCTGGCTTAATACGTTTGAACGCACCTTTTTTGTAGCCACGATGTTCACCAGTGATCACGTAAGCCACTTGAGCGTAGTAACCATCGTGTTTAATGTCTTCTTCACTCGCGATCTGAGATTCTTGAATTGAACGAAAATATTCAGCTTGCGCATGAAATGCACCTATTGATGTTCCAAGTTCAAAATTGTATGTTTGCATACTGGTGGAAATAAATACATCTTCTGAAACCTCTAAATCCCCTTGACGATGACTGTAGCCAGCACCAAGGTGAATTAATGCATTGTCGGTTTTATATGGGGTAGCTGTAAATCGACCTGTGATCGCCGGATCATTCATAGTCTTTTTATTAGCTACTGCATCTTCTGTCGTATCCTCAAAAATACCGACAGCGTAGTAACCATGTGACCATCCGCCTGCTAAAGTTAAACCGACATTACGACCAAACGCAAAGGCTTCAACAGCTGCTGCACGCTCTAACACGGTAATATCTTTTGAACTCTCTAGTTGCTCTAGAGAAAATGGCTCTTTTTGTTTACCTAGCGTCAAAACAGCAAATTGACCTAACCCTTTATAACGAATGTATAGATCTTCTGGCTTACCTGCATCTTTTTCTGTCACATTAAACTGTGCTTTGAAAGACCAGTCATTCATTTCACCAGCAGCAAAAATACGTGCACGGCGTAACTCCATGTCATTTGTTATCGTTTGAGATTCGCCATTTTTAGGCTCAGTCTCAATATTGACATAATCATACATAATACGACCACCCATTTTAAATTGGATGCCGTGTTCTGTATCGGTCGCTTTTAACCCACCTGAACCTAAGGTAATTTGAATGTCAGCTGCTGCTGGCAAGGTCATAGCCAGCAAAGTGGCTTTTGCCATCCATTTTTTTATAAGTCACACTCATTAGAATTTATTCAATTGGTGTAATTATGTGACGCTAATATTTCAGTATTATGACAATGTTACATTTTTTTGTAACTTTTATTTGGATTTCGTCACTTAAAGATAAAGCAAGGCGCTTATGTTAAGAATTCTTCAACTTAACGAGCTTTACTTTTATGACAAGAAAAACCATTTTTTTCTTCGTTAAGCTTAAGTGTCGTAGGTATGTGAGTAGCGCCTGCATAAAATACAATGATTTTAGCTGGGCCATTAAGGGAGCGAGCTCTATGCGGGGTTTTCATCACTTCAACAGCTGACTGCCCTGCTTTAAGTGTAACTTTATCGCCATTGAGTGTTTCAACTTCAACTGTGCCTGATAAGATATAACCTAATGTAGGTATTGGGTGACAGTGGTAAGGTGACGTTTTACCTTCGGGGATATTGAGCTCAATTGAGGTGATTTGAACCTCTCCTTCGGGGTAAGCAATTTTGCCGCCATCCCATGAAGTAGAGGTTTGCAATAAGGGTTTTGGTGCCGCTGACAAGATTGAAGTGAGTACAGCAAGCACCAAGAATACCCCCTTATTCATATTAGGAGACTTTCTTCTCTTCAGATATCACTTCCGAAACAATCGAGTCTGAAGCTTTTGCTGCAGATTTAGTTCGCCTCGCAGCGGTTTTTTTTGTTGACTCAGGTTTTGCCGCCGCTTTTCGCTTTGCTGCAACTTTACGTTTTGGCTTTGGTGCATCCTGAGCTACGGGCTCATCGCCAGCGACATTAGGTGCAGCTTTAATCAACTTACCTTCTTTTGGTGCCTTTTCTGCCTGCTGCTCTTCTGAGGGCGACTCACCAGATTCAGGTTTTTCAAGCGCTTTAGGGGCAGGCTCGGCTTCCTTGTCAATTTTTAACTTTAATGCCACGATCTC
>CAKMZU010000052.1:0-14580 GCA_929200485.1 uncultured Gammaproteobacteria bacterium
CATCTGGTGTTAATGGGTTGCTTACGCCTCCAAATACGGATACTTTAAATAAAAATATATAAATAAATGAATAATAAAAAAAATTTTTTAATTTCATTGTGATAACCATAATTTAGATTGTTGATATTGCATGCCTGGATCAATCAAAGCCAGTTAATGAAGATCTAATGCTATGCAGTCTATAAACTTTCTAGAATCTAACTCATTAATAAAATTGGTTAATTTGATTATAAAAAAAACTATTTCATCATATCTATTACCATTACTTGTGATACAAATTTAATATTATTGATTGCTATCGTTGAAATAAGTTCAATGCATAATAGCAGCTGAGGTCAAGTCGACTTTTAGCATCGGTGTTAGTATGAGGGTGTTAATATGTGAGTTTAGTTGCTGTTACTCAAAGAAGTGTTGTGTGTAGAGCACTATAACTCATAGATTTTTATGCGGCTGAAATCAATAGCTTTAATGCTTGAAAACCCTTCACTTTTTCAGACGCCAACGGATGCTTTCAGTGATATCGATAAGTGCTAGCATTAAGGCTAACGAGAGTGTCTTCGTTTAATGGGGTTGTATGTTTGGTATTTGGGTAATTTTGATGCATCAAAGCTTTGGGGGCTATTTTTTCTGGTACCGTCGCCTGCCTCGGGTGTGTTCTGTATTTTTATATTGGTGGCATCAAGGGACAGACTACGACGCTTCGCTAACTCCTGTAAATCAGCTGGCGTCCTCTCTTTGTCGAGACTAAAATCGATGCCTCCTTCGCCAGCTAATTTTTTGACAGCCTTACTGGTATCGCTGACATTTGCTTCTTCTGCTTTATTTGTGTCTGAACCTGCTTGAGAGTCCTTTTTGATTTGTCGTGAAATAAAATCATAGATTGCCCAAAGTGCAGAGACTGTTGCAAGGCCAATACCTACAAAAGTGGTAATTGTTCCAGTAGTAATGCCTGAACTTTCTGAATCATTCGAATCTTCTGGAATAGAGGCTGTATCAGCCTCATCTTCCCCTTCAATGACTATGCGATTACCGAAGGTGTTTTTTGACATCTGCAATGAAAAAAACTTGGCGGACAACCTGTTATCGGAGAATAACCCTTCAGCAACTAGTTGATCAATGGTATAGCCTTTATCGATTTGCTCTTTAAGGACTTTTGAAAAATCGTCTAAGTGGACATACTCACTATCACTTTGTGATTTATTTGAGTCGTCTGTGGTATGGATCGAGATTTGGCTTTGTTCATTCAGTAAAAATGAATGAATAGGGTAAGCAATGTCAACTGGTGGAGCGATTAGCATTAAACGACCGTTGATGATTGCGCTTGAGCGAGCGACATACCATCTCACATGATCATCTTCCTGTTTATATTTTAGTGTGTAGGATTTATCTCTCAGATCGAGAGTCAGTTTACTGCCAATCGTAGATAGAACCGATAAGGATATCGCCTCAATCTGTTTACCTTCGACCACATAGCCGTAAAACATTAATACTTGATCAGGCAGGTCTGCTGGTAATAGGTTTGCACTAATAAGGCTTTGTGGATTTAAAAGACGAATTTTTGAAAACTCCGCTAAGGCTTTTATTGCATCCGTGGCGACTCTATCTTCTATAGCGAGGATTTCCATCTCAAATTCAAGCGTATTGGAATTAATTAGCCGTTCAATTTTCACAATAAAATGCATTGGGTGAGCGATAATATCTGTTCCAGTAATCTCAATCCTTTGGCCAATCTGTAAGTCGTTAAAAGTTAGCGCTGCCTCATCATTCAAACGTTTAATAGGAATATCAGTGGTTGAATAATTCATTTGTTTATTACTATCTGCTAGCGTGACTAAGGCTTTTTCTTTATCCAGATCAATAATGATACCTTCTTTGAGGTTAAACTTTTCAGCTTCAGTTTGTTTATCGGTTATCAGTTTTGCTGGTGCAGTTTCTCTGCTGTCTGTTTCCGTGGCGTTAAGTTCACCGGCTAGCGTTGTTAATGCTGTGTCAGTGGAGTTTTCAGTGGTAATGTCTTCTTTGCTAACTGAACCGTCAATGGTTAAAACCGTCACAACCGGTTGAATATTGACTTCGAGCGAATCAGTAGTATAGAGCGATTGATTCACATCCATCATCAGATGGATTTCGCCAGTTGACTCTTTGAATTGAATCGGCTGATGTAGAGTAACGGTAAAGGTTAACGATTCATTGGTGGGTGTATAATCCAGTAATTTTGCTGCGGTTTCTTCTTGAATAATTCGTTTAAACCCTGTTTTTGAAAAATCCAATGTCAATGAAATAGAATCGTAGCTATCTTTTTGTATTGATTGAATCGCCAATTGGTCAATTCCACCTCGGTACGAAAGCAGTAGATCTTGATTATCAATATTGATGGTTTCTTTTTCGCCAGCGTTATTCTCAAGTGAGATTGATATAAGGCTAACAGGAAGATCTAGAAAAGAGTGAGCATCCCACGAGAGATACAGAGCAATGCTTCTTTCTTCTTTTGTGGTGCTTTCAGCTCTATCCGTTGTTTCACTACAGGCAAATAACAGGAATAGAAAGAAAAAGGGTGCAGGTTTTAGAGGTTTTTTCATTATTTCAATAAAATATCTATTTTAGTTAAAGAGATAAGAAAAATATTCATGTATTTCAATTAGGGAATGACTATAATTTGGCGTAAATGATTACGACATTTGCTTTCGCTTAAATACAGGGTCGTAATAAATTTCAGTCACCATTCGCTTACCATTCACATTATTGATTTGGACAATAACGTCGACACACATATATAGAAGCTTTTTGATGTCTTCAAATGACATATTGCCACCGCTTTTGCTTTCTTTAATAAAGAGTACAAGTTGCTCAAAAGCTAATTTAGCTGTATTAGCGTGCATGGTGGTAATGGAGCCAGGGTGACCACTGTTCACATTTCTTAAGAAGTAAAACGCTTCATCACCTCGGATTAATTCGGCAAGAAATATCCGGTCAGGTTTCATTCTAAGACAGCTCTCTAAAAGATCTTGTTGAGTAATTTCAGAGATGCCCTGGCCACCGGCGGAATAAAATAAACTGACGGTGTTTGGATGTGTCTCATAGAGACCTAATTCATCAACATTTTCAATACTGATCAAGCGTTCATTCTGAGGGACAAGGTCAAGTAAGGATCGAAAAAAGGTTGTTTTACCTGATCCTGTTGAACCTGAAATAATAATATTTTTATGGGATTTTACCGCAAGTTTAAGAAAGTCGACGTAGTTTCCATCTTCTTTAAATTTGATGAGATCTTTTTCATCATCATTTAATTCTTCGGTGAAATCTGCACAACTATCAAAAAAACCTTGGTTTTTATAATCCTCAAGCGTGAAATTGAGGGTTGACGGTTTTCGGATGGTCATGCTGACTGTGTCTGGAATTGTGGCGGTAGGGATGACTATTTGAATACGCTCACCATTAGGCAAAGAACCTGAAAGAATAGGCTTGGATGAATCCAGCTTTTGTTTTGTATAGGTTGCTGTTAACTTGGCAATTTGCGAGCAAACATTATAGTTGAGTTCGGGTACGTCAAAATATTGCCAACCTTTACTGCTTTCAGTCACCACTTCGCCAGGTTTGTTGATAATTATTTCAGTATTTGCTGAGTCATCTAAAAAAGGTTTTAGATAATGCAGATACTGAAGTAAAGAAATGGCTTTGGGATCATTACTTTGCTCTGAGCTCATAAACACTCCTGAAGTCTAAATCTCGTGCAACGAAGATATTGATATGATCCCCTTGGTTTTTCGTTAAGACGGGTGGAATATCTATGGTGGATTCCAGTGCTTTAGCTGGCAGGTCAGCATAACTTTTTGTGTCAGTTATCTGCGCGGGAAGAATTACTCTTCCGCCTGATGCATGGTAAGCGGCATTACCGAGTTGACTTCCTGCAGCAGCGCTAATGTCGTCAATAAAACTTAATAAAATCGCTGCACCAAACTTCTTCCAGAAAAAGTTTTGGATATGACCATCATGGCCTGTTCTACCTAGTGGATCAGTGCCGGGTGAATTGATGTCGATCAATACACCGTTAGGGGTTTCAACACGTGACCAAATAGCGAAAATACGCGATTGTCCATTTTTTAACCCACCTTGATATTCGCCAGTAATACGAGAGCCTCTTTCTAACAGTAAAACACGGCCACTGGTGCTATAAATGTTGGTGGTTAGTCGGCAGCTGATCATGCCCGATAAGGTGGAATTTATTGCTGTCTCTAAGGCACAATCGAGAAATGTCCCTTTGGTAATAAACATATCTCGGTTAGGCAACATTCCAGCAGTTGTCGATGAATGTACCGTAGGCTGGAGAGCTTCGCTAAGGCCTGAGAGTGCCGTAGCATTTGTAGCATTTGCTAATTTTTCTTTTAGCTTTTCTGTTTTAGCGTTGTTGCCGGTATCACCGTTATAATGCATTAATCCTTTTTTGCTTTTTCTGGCTCGGACTTCTTTTTCACTCGCCTGCATTTTTATTTGGTAGGCGCGTTTCGCTTCATCTTGTTTTTTCTTGATGACGTCATCAATTGACTCTTCTTGATTTTCTTGCTGTTGTAGCTTTATTTTTTCTTCAATTTCTGGTGCCATTGCAGTTCTTGGGCTCACAGGTATTTTGGGCGCTTTGCCAAGATTGTTTTTAATGGTGAAATTTGTGGTGGTGGTTGTACCATCTAAAGGTTCAGGCGGTGTTTCTTCTGCACCACTAAAAAAAACGATTAATAAAATACCCGCAACAGCGCCGGCAGCCAGGAATAATTTAACGTGGGTAGGAAAATTTCCTTTCTTTTTTCTTAGCTGATGAGGCATGCCATCATCAAGCACCAGATCGTCTTCATTGATCATCGCATTAATCCTTTAAATGGTTCTTTATTGTTCGAATCACTTCCGGGGATGTTGTGCCGGTTGGAATACCTATGCCACGTGAATCAAAGGATTTATTGAAAATACAAGCTACAGCTTTGCCCTTTCGAAAGGTAAAACGTTTTTTGACTTTGTGTATGGTGATAATGTCAGGGTAATGCGGGTTTATATGTGTGTTCACCAAACTTTCAGAACCATCGTCATTAACCGTATAAATGGCGGGCATTTCGCGATTGTTGGCAAATTTAACATAGGTAAATCGCCCGTCGTCGAACATTAAATCTGGCGTCACTTCATCTGATCCTTTAAACCAGTAATTCCAATTTCTAGGGTGTGCTCTATTCATGGAAGACAGGCTATGGTTCAGAAAAGACTTAATTTTGCTTTGCTCTTTGTTTTTTTGTTCCTGGCCTTTGAGTGCTAACTTTTTCTTCTTGTCGAATTGCGGGTACTTAAAGTTAACTTGAAACACCATTTCCTCATTTTTGTCGTCAGGCCATTTGGCATCAAGCTCGAAGTTATAAATCCTTGAACTGGTGATAACGGTCATATTGGTTAACGCATTGTCAGCAACAGGCTTCAAGAAAATATGATTTTTAACTGGGACTATGTCCCATGCATCTGGGTCTCCCATGGCGATTTGTAGAATGCTCTCATCGGGGGAAAATTTCACATGGGTTGAGTAACCAAAATGCCCAATGATCTGAACAATATCATCAGGATTATGGTTGATATAGGTGATTCTTGAATCAAATAAGCCAGGCTTAGGCGCTTTTATAGCCAAAGTGGGAGTGGCGAGGCTGGCCCAGCATGCGAACACAATACTCTTTTTCAACAATGACATCATGGATTACTCCATTGACTCTGGATCAATTCGATAGTGAACAACTTGGAAGCCTAGTGGGTTTAGATAGCGAATAGTCTGGGCGCTAGGCGTGTTATAGTATGAAAAAGTCAAGGTCACTTGCCAATGGCTGCTAACTGAGTAGCTTCCCTTGCTTTGAGTTTTTGTTATTCGGATTAGTGCGGTTTTTCGCTCGATACCGCTTACTACTTCAGACTTGATGAAGGTTAAGCTTTTAATAGCAATCCCCACATTGATGTCATAACCATAAATGCTAACAGGCGCATCAGCGTTTTTTTCCGGGTTGTTGAAATTGGCATATTCAACTTGAACTTGAGGGGTAGACAGAATACCGATAATTTCTCTCGCATGCTCTATGGTATTCCAGGAGTATGATTCTCGATTTAACAGGTACTTATGTATCCAGTATTTATCGATAACTTCTTGAGTCGATTCGTTGATAATATTGTTGGAGATGTCAAGTTTTGAAATAACATCGACAATACCTGTGCTTTTATCAACACTGACAACGTAGGGTTCAATGGTCTTTAAAGGCATCATCACGGTGATGGCTAGTGCCATGCAAAATGCAATACCGCTGGATATTCCTGCAATCATCCATGCAGTTTTTTCAGATTTTTTAACTCGATCAGAAAATTGAACATCCCAAGACCGTGCTTCTTTGAAATATTGTTGGTCAATATTCCCTTTTGTTTTTTTTTCCTTTTCAGTCATCGGAGCGCCTGAGAGCTAGGTAAAAGTCCAAAGTTTACGACCTACTATTTATTGTAATACAAAATTAATTTATTACATTATTTGCTGTTAAGTGAATTGTGTATGTTTAATGAAAATTTTTTATTTTATTCCTATGGGATTGTTGTATGTTGGTTTTTATCAGAGTTATTTACTTTTAGTAAATTATTTAGTTTTTCAATTAAATAATTTTTTTCTTCAATATCTGTCGATTCTATATAGTTGTACGTGCTCACATCTTTTGTGATCTCTGGCAGGTCATTTCTGTCGTTTTGGCTTTTATAGGGTTTTAAATAATGCGTTAAGTAACGATTAAATGTTAAAGTGTTTTTACAATCGTAAACCAATATGTTTTCAATATTACTCTGTTCTTCTTTGTTGTAATAAAAAATCTTAGGAATGTTTTTGTCTGTTGATTGATTAATTCTTTTGAGTAGTTCGGTAATAAAAGTTTCAGGCGATTCGGGTGGTTCAGGTGATTCGTTGGTGGGGTTGGAGGTAATCTGATTGACCGTTTGGCAAAAGGATAAATAGGCACTGTAACTTGTTTTATGATTAAAAAATGAGATATCAATCATTTCAATGTTTTTTCTTTTGAGCTCTCGTGTCCAGTAGTGCAGAACATCTTTTACATCTTGATTTAGTAGCAGACCATTAAAGAGACTCCCATCATTTTGCTCGGCAATCGCTGAGGACCAAAGGATCTCATGCTCTACATGTTGTTCTATTAAAACCTTTCCTGCGCTGTTGATGAACGCTTTGAGTGCTGTAGAGGTTTTAATGGGGTCATCTTCATGGTGCCAGTGATTCGTGGTAGAGGTGACTTCACCTGTTAATGGATACAGGCTGAGGATGTTGGTGTTTTTGTTTATTTCGATAAAAAATATAGATGCCTGCTTGG
The DNA here is from genome assembly GCA_929200485.1 of uncultured Gammaproteobacteria bacterium. Lineage (GTDB taxonomy): Bacteria > Pseudomonadota > Gammaproteobacteria > Pseudomonadales > DT-91 > CAKMZU01. The sequence goes on from CAKMZU010000052.1 coordinate 7,371, forward strand.
CTGCTGATTCTTTTATCGACTCATCAATCTCAATGTGATTGGGTACAAAAAATACCAATGTGTATGTTTTTGGGAATTGACTATTTATCCATTTCAAGAGTTTTTTTTCGGTGTTTATTGTCTCTATAGGTTGTTGATATAGTAATTGATTGAATGTTGGTATTTTTGCTGGAGAGACTTGGTAAATATTGTTTTGATGAAGGTCTTCAATAGTTATTTCAATGTCGCCTTTTAAATATTCTGATATTTTATTAGCTAAATGAAGCTCATCGCTTTTTTTTTGGTTTGCAGTATCAGGTTTGTCTGTCGGTACTTCCTTTTCCTTGTTTTTTTGAGGTTTCTTGTCTGTATTGTCTTCTTCTTTTTGTTGGGGTTCAGGTTCAGAGTTTGTTTGTTTTGTTTGGGTATCTTTTTTAATGAGGTTATTTATTCTTTTTTCTTCAGAATCTTTATTTATGTTTTCTGTTGGTGTTGGTTCTTTAGTGCAGCCAAAAATAAATAAAAAAGTCAATGTGTAGTAAATTAATGCATTTTTCATGATGATTATAAAATTAATTTAATATTTTAAGTGTACTATCAATTTAATTTTTTTTTATAATGTGATTTTTACTTTATGGTTAGTATGAATTATATTCGAATATTTTTAGCTGTTTTTCTTGTCGGTGTTGTTTATGCAAAAGCTGATGTTTATCAAACGTTTTTTACCGAGAAACAAAGGAATATATTAAGTAGCTCAACAAAAATGGCATCGTTGAATCGGCATATGGCTTATGCTATAAAAAGAATGCACCTTGTGCCAGCTGAGCAAAAGCCAATGGCAGGCTTTTATAAATCGGCTTTTAGTGATAGTGAAAACATGCAACAGTTTTTTATGTTGTCAGGCTTTAATCCAGTGAATCGTCAGGTTATTTTGTCTGTTTTAGATTCAGCACATCAGGAATCAGATTACGCATCGCTTTTTTCTACTTGCCTTGAAACGCTTTCAGCTGCGAATGTGGCTTTTAATTTGTCGATTGATCCTGCCATTCATTTAGAGAGAAATATTCTGGTTTATATAAAAGTCCTCAATAAAGACCATTTTAAGCAATTTGTGACAGCACTATATGCCATCGAGGAGGGCTTGAGTGCTGATGAAATGATTTACTTATTGTATCGATATGTAACCTCTGTCATTTTCTTGAATAGACTGTACGAAAATGATTTGGATTACCCCAAACCTTCTGATGGTGTCAGAGCGACCAAGATTGATATTTCGAGATTTCATAAACAGCTTCAAGCAAAGCGAACTGGAGTTTCGGCTTTCGGGCAGTTTATTGATGATACCATTGGGAGGGAGGTATTCTTCTTAGGTCTGGGATTAACCACTACCTTTGCGGCAACCCTGGGCTGCAGTAAACTCTATTCAGTGGTAAGCAAAAAACCCTTTGAGTTTAAAGCGGCGGCTACAACCGCAGCAGTGCCAATGACGGTTATGGTTGCGTTATTTATCGCCAAGCGACTGTACAAAAAGCGGCATCCGAAATATGGATCTGGTTGATGTGACGTTTTGTGGAGGCGACTCCTGATTGCTCTTAAAAGCGGAAAGAAAATGGAGTCGCAGCAAGGGTGTTTAAGTAATGGGTGTTATCAGGGAGGGCGAGTTTATCAGTCATCAGTCAGCGTTATTTTGATAAATGCTCGCTTTTTGATCTTCCCCGAAAGGCAAGAAAAGAAATCAAGAAGACGCATTTGCCAACCATATTTTTTAACCAGGGCTTTGTGTGCGTTAGACTCAGCTTCTTTGGGTAAAATTTCACCCAAGGCCTCTTGCCAGTCGCCGAGAAGTTTGCCATTCACAGTGCAGGGATTAAGTTTTACTTCAGAAAAGTTTCTGAGGCGTTTAACTTTGCCTGCATTGCTTGCGGAAAAGCAATAGAGAGTGCCCCCATCCTTGGCAAACCAGACGGGGGTGTTTACCCAGCTACCATCTCGCTTTTTCGTTGATAGCGAAACGTAAGCTTGATCATCCAGGTTGTTCAGATTTTGGTTGTTGTTCATTTTTCGCTTTCTTATTTTCAAAGGATAATCTAACTAGCCGATCATCCTTATCAATGGAGTGGATAAATACCTCAACCGTCTCTTTTAATTTAAATGTGTGGTCGTCAGTGACAAGCTGAAGTGATTCTTGTTTAAATTTAGATGGCTTACCTAAGGTTTTAACGGGTATTTGGCCAAGTAAATCAAAATCACTTAAGAAGACGCCAATAAAACGATGGTTAATTGATGCGATTTCTCCTTTAAGTGGTTTGCCAATAAAGTTTGTTAAGTAATCGCATTTTAACGCATTTTCACAATCCTTTTGAGCTTCTCTGGTGGACAGGGTTGTCTGATTAAGGGTTTCGACTGTCTCAGGGGTAACTGTTAAGGCCGGTTGACCATTAATCAGGGCTTTGATGATTCGATGAACCAACAAATCACTGTATTTTCGAATGGGTGAGGTAAAGGTTGTATAGCAATTGAGCCCAAGACCAAAGTGAGGAGTAGTGTCAGCAGACCATTCACTGCGTTTCATTTTCTTTCGTAAAATGTCTTTGATGGGTAGTGCTGAGTTTTGGACACTTGGGCTTTTAAGAAAATCAAGGTAGCCGGTAAGCTCAAAGACTTTGTCGGAGTCTGATTCTGAAAATTCAGAATCAATTAATTTCTTAACCCCAGGTTTCTGGTCTGGCTTAAATCCGTCATGAGATAAGTACAGAGCGCTTTGCGTGTGGCTTTCAAGGTAGGCTGCTGTTGCGGCATTGCAGGCAATCATACACTCTTCAACGAGTTTTTGTGCCTGATTTCTCTCGCTCTTTTCAATGTTGGTGATTTTGCCAGTCTCATCCATCTGGTAGCGGTAATCATAGTACTCATCCATCATTGATGCATTGGTTTCTCGCCACTGTTGTCTTGCGTTGGTTAATTGGTTTAATTGGTCAAGCAGGCGGTTAATTTCTTCACTGAAGCCTTCAGACTCTTTTAATAAATATCGGTTAACTTCGTCATATCCGAGTTTCGCTTTGGAATGGATCACCGCATTGATGTAGTTTGTTTCAAGAATTTTACCGTCAGTATCGAGTGCCATTTGGCACACTAATGCCAGTCTGTCTTCATTTGATCGAAGTGAACAAACATCTGAGGCAAGAATGTCCGGTAACATGGATACTTTTTGACCAGGAAGATAAAGGGAGCTGCCTTGCTTGGCTGCAATTTTATCCAGCGGTGAATCCTGAGTGACAAAAGTGGAAACATCAGCGATCGCCACTTGAAGATTCCAGCCGCTTTCTGTTTTCTCAATCCACAAGGCGGCGTCTAAATCTTGCGTATTTGTACCATCGATAGTGACAAAACATTTGTCACGGAGATCTGTTTTTGTGGCAGCAGATACTTCAAGACATTGCTCGGCGGTTTGCCTGATAGCTTCGATTTCGTCATTCTTCCATTGCCTTGCCGGTATGCCAAATTTCACAATAGAATAGCGATGTTCAATGAAGGCGTCAGATGCCTGCCCAATCTTCTCTATGACTTGTGCCTGCACACGCCCTTCAGTTTTAAACGGGTGCTGGGAAATTTTGGCCTGAATGATGTCGCCGTCATTAAGTTCTTTGCGAAATTTGGGGGGGATAAAAATCCACCGATTGATTTGTTTATGCTCCGGGATGACGAACATTTGATTGTTTTTGACTTTCACTGAGCCAATAAAGGTATCAAAGGAGGAGCGAATAAATTTCTCTATCTTGGCAATGGGCTTTTCGTCTTGTTTTTGACTTTTCTCAAGTTTAAACGTGATAAAGTCACCATGAAGCAGTCGGTCCATTTCGGATTGCGGTAACAGATACTGTTCGTTGCTGCCTTCTTTGATGACGAAACCAAAACGCTTGGAAGTGCCTTTTACCATGCCTTTAAGAGTAGGATTAGCTTCTCGAATGTCCTGTTTTAGCTGTTTTAATTGTGATAAAGCTGATAAATCAAGCATGGGGGGTTCTCAAAATATTAACATATCAAGATTAGCAGAATTCCGGTTCTCGTTAAATGGGCAAAGGCAGAAATATTTGGGTTAATATGCTCCCAAAATGCAATATAAAGCCTTGTAACGACTTAAAATATAAGGAGAATCTTACGAAGATCCGTTTTGATACAAAAACAGAAAAATGAAAGAAGATGTATGAAAAATAATGGGGGGATAATTGATGTCGGATGATGAATTTCTCAATGAGATGAAAGGTGTTCAGCCCTTGACGCAAGATATGGCCAATCCGGGCAAAAAACCCCCTTCATCAGATTATAAAGCCCGTAAAAGTGCTGCCGAAAATTTTACCGAAAAAGAGGAATCGCCTTTTTCTTCATTATTGAAAAAACAAGTGTTACCTCATGATATTGTCGGGTATAAAAGGCCAGGTGTTCAAGATGGCGTCTTTCGCCAGTTTCGTTTAGGTAAATACACGATTGATGCGCGTTTGGATCTGCATCAGATGAGTATAGAAAAAGCCAGTAAGGCGGTATTTTCCTTTGTTAGAGAGTCAAGAGAATATGATCTCAGGACATTGTTGATCGTTCATGGTAAGGGTAATCGTGGCGATAGGAAGGCATTGCTTAAAAACTACACATTACAGTGGCTTGAAGAATTGCCAGAGGTCTTAGCTTATCATTCAGCAACACCAAAAGACGGTGGTACAGGGGCTCTATACGTTTTATTAAAAAAATCAGATAAGGCCAAAGAGAAAAACCGCGAGCGGTTTGGTCTACGCTAAACGGTTAAAAACTCGCAAATCATTGCTAACTTCGTTAGACTCGCTGGCTTTAATAAAGTCAGTGCGCTATTGAGAGAGAAAGCTTAAGGATTTTCTTCTCATTTTGACTGATTTTTATCGGAATTTTGGGGTTTAATTGAATAATGTGCAGCCTAATGGGGCTATTTTGACGCAAATCCATATAATACCCACTGAATTTAATAGCACCTTTATATAATAAAAAAGGACAATGTATGAGCTTTGATCCTCGTGAATTTAGAAACGCCCTTGGCCGATTTGCTACAGGTGTTTGTGTTATCACTGCAAAACCTGAAGACCATCATGCGTTTGGTATGACTGTCAATTCCTTTGCCTCGGTATCGCTTGAGCCACCATTGGTTCTGTGGAGCTTGCAAAAAAACTCCGATTGTTTTGCTCTGTTCGAACGCGTGACGCATTTTACCGTCAACGTGTTGTCTGAAGATCAGCAGGCAGAATCCAATCAGTATGCGAAAAAAGGTGATCATGCATTAACTGAAGGGTCTTATCGCATGGGTAAGTCGACAAGCCCAGTATTGAAAGGTGCTATGACGAGTTTTGAATGTGAAATGGATGCAGTCCATGATGGCGGTGACCATATCATTATTGTCGGTAAAGTCGTTGAGCTTTCTGATCATCCTGCGGAAAAATCGCCTTTAGTATTCTTCCAGGGTAAATACCGCGAACTAAAGTAACTCCTAGGTAGCAACAATGATAAATTTTTGCTCAAATTGCGGTGGTAAAGTCCATGTTAGCGTGCCACCTATGGACAATCTACCTCGCCATATTTGTGGTGATTGTGGGCAAATTCATTATCAAAATCCAAAAGTGATTGTTGGTACATTGCCTGTATTTGAAGGTAAGGTCCTGTTATGCCAGCGGGCGATAGAGCCAAGGTTGGGGTATTGGACGTTACCTGCAGGCTTTCTGGAAAATCATGAAACTGCCTTCGCTGGCGCGAAACGCGAAACTCAGGAAGAATCGGGAGCTGAGTATAATCAGAGTCAGCTCTACCGAATTTATGATATTCCAAGAATTAGTCAGATTTACATTATGTACATTGCGCAACTGACGCATGCGACCCTTGATCCCGGTGAAGAGAGTCTTTCAGCCCGATTGTTTGAGGAGTCTGAGATTCCTTGGGATTCGCTTGCATTTCCTATCATGAATGATATTTTAAAAGACTTTTTTATCGATAGGCAAAAGGGAGCATTTCCCGTTGCTGAGAAAGTTCTTTAACACCACTCATAAAGTGAATCAGGAAAGCCATGACTCTTAAAGCTGGAAACAAAGCCCCTGCTTTTTCATTGAAGAATCAGGCGGGCGAGACCGTTGCCCTCAAAGATTTTGTTAATAAAAAACACGTCCTTCTTTATTTTTATCCCAGAGCCAGTACGCCAGGCTGTACGGTTCAGGCACAAGGAATCAGAGACCATCTGAAAGCGTTCGCTGATCTTGATATTGCAGTCATTGCGGTTAGCCCAGATCCTGTCGATAAAATTGCCAAATTTGTTGATAAGCATGAATTAAACTTCCACTTGTTAGCGGATGAAGATCATGCAATCGCTGATAAATATGGGGTTTGGGGGTTGAAAAAGTTTATGGGTAAAGAATTTATGGGCTTGATTCGCTCAACTTTCCTGATTGATAAAAACGGTAAACTGATCGAACAGCTCCCCAAGTTCACGACAAAAAATCATCACGATGTAGCACTTGATGCATTTAAGAAATATTTAGGTGAAAGTTAGCCAATCGAATTTTTGATTATATAAGAAGGTAAGCTAAATTTAACGAATCAGAAGATGATTGTCTGGTTAGTGAAATGAAATACCTTCTTATTGTTTTTTTTTAACAGCTTGCACCAAGTCAGCGCAAGTTGATATGTCATCAATTATGCCTTCCACGGTATATTTAGGTTTTTTGACTGAACCTTTAGCAGTCGCATCCCTCCCGGTCAAGCTGAAGACCATCACCTTTATAAAAAACGATAAATCGTCAACTACCATAGAGTTGAATAAGCCACTTGATTTAGCGGGTTTTTCTCCTGACTTTATTGGCCGCATTCAATTGCCTTCAGGTACCTATCAAAAAATTGTCCTCACCTTGGGTTTGAGTAAGACAAGACCACAGGTATTTAATCAAGAAGAAACGGCCTGGATTCAACCCCTTATGGTTTCCAGTGAAGATAGCGTTATTCCAGAACAAATGGATGAAATAACGCTGGAGGTTGCACTCGCAACGCCCAGGCGTTTGCTATCAGGTCAAGATGCTTTATGGCAGTTAACCTTTGACGGTATGCATTCATTAAGCTTGAATCGACAGGATGAAGGGATTATTGAATTTTTTCCAATCTTTAGATTGGATGCTGTTAAGGATATGATGATTTCTGGCAAGTTGGAAAGTTTTAATGAAACGAGTCTGAT
>CAKMZU010000052.1:14590-14849 GCA_929200485.1 uncultured Gammaproteobacteria bacterium
CGCATATGATTTCAGCGCCTGATATTCATTTGAATGGCAAGCTGGTTTTAGCGTTAGATAAAGAAAATTTGGGAAGCAATGTTCAGATTATCGCTTCACAAATACCTGATAATACGTTGGCTTTTGATCCAGTAGTTCATGTTATCGACTCTGCTAGGGTAGATGGCTGGCTGGTTAATATGAATGGTGAGCCTGCATTAGTAGGCAGTCGCTTTGATTCAAACGGTTTTAATGGCTTCATCGTTGATCAATCTCTGCC
>CAKMZU010000053.1:0-765 GCA_929200485.1 uncultured Gammaproteobacteria bacterium
TGGACGTTGATTGCTGATCGCTTTGCTGTAATTTTTCATCACATGAAATCGGTCAAATACCATGTCTGCTTTTGGCAGGCATTCACGAACAGCCTTCTGATAGGCTGGTCCGCTGTCCATAGCTACAGCCTCTATATTATGAGCCGTTTCTGCTGGTAACTGTTTAAGGAATGACGCAAAAGTTTCAGCATCTTTGCCTGTCTCAACCCAAATTAATTGACCTGTCACCATATCGTAAACTACTGTCATGTAGTCGTGGCCTTTCGCTCGGGCAACCTCATCAACACCAATATATTTCAAACTCTTGAGTTGTGTTGGATCGAGCGCTGGTAACGTTTCTGTCAGATAGGCTTTATCGATATTTTTAACCGTTTCCCATCGAATACTCAAATGGGAAGATACTGCTTGAATAGACAGTTGTCGACAAAGGCCGCTAACCATCTGACAAAATCTGTGAGTAAATCGTTCGCCTTTATCAACGAAAACACACGACTCAATTAACCCTCTACCATTAGGCATCTTAACTTGTGCCAGTTCGATTTCTATATGGCTGTCAAAGCCCTGCAAAGGAAGGTCTCTCACTATTCGTTTGATGTGTTTGATAGGCTTTGATGGTTGTTTACTGATAGGATCATAGTAGCCAAACCTTTTATCTCTTTCGCAGCGAATGGTGATGGTTGAGGTCGACAAATCATGGTCACAATCTTTGATATTTTGACCTGGAAAACTCAATATCTTGCTTGCGATGCTAAGGCTCATTTATCT